>JBKJSC010000048.1:0-31780 GCA_046593035.1 Limisphaerales bacterium
GGCCGTCTTTACCCGCAACAATGCCCCGGTTCTGCAACCCATCTCCGCCAAGACCGTGAACGAAGGGAGCCTGCTCACTTTCCCAATTTCGGCGGCGGACATTGATGTGCAGCCGGCCAATACTCTGACCTTCAGTTTGGTGTCGCCCCCGGCGGGAGCGAGCATCCATCCGGTCACGGGAGTGTTTAGTTGGACGCCGAACGAGGCGCAGGGCGGGAGCCTTCATACCCTGACCGTAAAAGTCACTGACGATGGCTCGCCTAATTTGAGCGACACGAAAGCGTTCACCGTGACGGTCAACAAGGTGAACAGTCCGCCCGTGTTAACCGTGCCGGAAACGCAGACGATTGATGAGCAAATCCTGTGGACAATCACCCTCACCGCCATTGATCCGGATCTCCCGGCCAATACGCTCACCTTCAGCCTGGTGTCCGCGCCGTCCGGAGTGAGTCTAAATTCCACCACGGGTGTGCTCACGTGGACGCCGAGCGAGGCGCAAGGGCCGAGCACCAACACCTTGATGGTTCGAGTGAGAGACAATGGAACTCCCAGTTTGAGCGACACGAAGACCTTCAAGGTGATCGTGAATGAAGTGAACAAAGCCCCGGTGCTGGCGGTGATTGCGGATCAGACGGTCGCGGAGAACAACTTGTTGAGTTTCCGCGCCGTGGCGACGGATTCGGATTTGCCCACCAACACGCTGACCTACAGTCTCGACTCAGGCGCACCGACGGGCGCGAGCCTCCATCGGAACAACGGCCAGTTCAACTGGACACCCACGGAAGCGCAGGGGCCGGGCGTGTACCCGATCACCGTACGCGTGACGGACAACGGCGTGCCGAGCCTGAGCGCGAGCCGCACCTTCAACGTCACCGTGAACGAGGTGAATGCCGCGCCGGTACTGGCACCGATTGCAAATGTGACAGTGCCGCAATGGAGCCAGATTATGTTCACGAATTCCGCGACCGATGCGGATTTGCCGGCGAACCTGCTGACCTTTTCTTTGGGCGCAGGCACACCCGGCGGCGCGAGCATCCACCCGACCACGGGGGTGTTCAACTGGGCGATTGATGACACCGCGCCTGCCAGCACCAATGTCATCCAGGTAATCGTGACCGACGACGGCGTGCCAAACCTGAGCGCGACGCAAAGCTTTACCGTCACCATCACGACGGTACCAACCAATATTGTGGATTTGGTAAATGGTGTCGCCGTGAACGGCAGCGAGCGGCCCTGCCACAATTACTATCGATTCACTGTGGCCCCCGGACAGACGCGCGTCTTGTTTGAGGTTTCCGGTTTGTCCGGCCAGGGAAACCTGGTGTTGCGTCGCGGTGCTTTGCCCAACTCCACCACGTTTGATTACGATTACCTGAGTTCACCCCGGATCAGCGGAGTTGCGACGGTGCAGCAAATCATCGTTGCGCCCACAGCCGGTCAGCCGGACATCAGCGGCGAATGGTACGCCACCGTGATTGGCACCGACCGGAAGGACCTTACTTTTTCCATCGGAGCGGCGGCGGAGAGCGTGGGGCCGGACGGAGTCCTGCTCGTCAGCCCCAACGGCATCAAATTGTCACTCGATCCGATCAAGGTGGACGGGGCCAACGCTCAATTTGTTTCGAGCACGGTGCCCGGCGAGAAATACGGGGTGGAAGTTTCGACCGATTTGAAAAACTGGACACTGTTGATTTCCGTGGTGGCCGATAGCGCCGTGATCACGATTACGGACCCCACTCCGTACACGAGCACCGCCCCACGATTCTACCGCGTCCGGCAGATCCCCCAAGCGCTCCTAACGTACTGAGCGGACCGCGTTCACTGCTTGCACAAATTTCTTCGCCAGGCGCGTCAATTCCGGCCAGTTCGCGTCGCGGACGAGCGGCGGTGAAACCAGCAGCGAACCCAAACCCACCGCGACGCAGCCGGCTTTGATGAACGCGGGCACATCTTCCGCCTTCGCAATGCCCGTCGGGACGAGGCGCAAATGTGGCAGCGGCGCGCGCAGTGCCTTGATGTAACCCGGCCCCAGTCCGTCGGCGGGAAATATTTTTACGAAATCGGTGCCGGCTTCATGGGCCAGTTGCGCTTCGGTGGGTGTGTAAGCGCCCAGCATGACCGGGCGGTTGGCGGCATGAGCGGCTTGAACAATCTCCGTTTTTGAAATGGGGCTGACGATAAATTCCGCGCCGGCTTCGATGGCCGCGCGGCAGTCTTGCGCGTTCAACACCGTGCCCGCGCCCACCACCGCGCTGGAGCCGAAGTGGCGGCTGGCTTCGCGAATCGCACTTAGTGCGTTTGGAATCGTCAGGGTGATTTCCAATGCAATGACGCCGCCAGCCAGGAGCGCCTCGCACACGGGCAACACCTGCTCCGTCCTTTCCACTCGCACCACGGCGATGACGCCGGTTTGCGTGAGCAGGGAAGTGATTTCAGATTTGGTGCGCACGAGGTTTTCCGCCACGGATTAAACACGGACGAAACACGGATTCAAATCTGGGTTCCATCCGTGGCTCAATGTTGTGTGTCTTCATCGCGATACGCCTCGGCCAGCAGCGTGACTGGGTGGGCGACGCGGAGCGGAAGCTTTTGCTGGGCCGCGCCGTTGACGAGTTGCAGGAGACAGCCGGGATTTCCCGTGGCGACCACGGTGGCCTGGGTGGTTTTAATGTGCTTCAACTTCCGCTCCAAAAGTTCATTCGCCATTTCCGGCTGGGTGATGTTGTAAATGCCCGCGCTGCCACAGCACCAACTGGCCTCCGGCAGCTCCACGAGTTTCACGCCGGGAATCGCTCGCAACAATTGCCGTGGTTGCGAAGTGATCTTCTGGCCGTGGCACAGGTGGCAGGACTCGTGATAGGTGACCACCGTTTCGGTAGGGACGCGCTGCTGCGCGTCCTGGCCGAGCGGCAGCTCGGCCCTACCGGGCGGCGTGATGCCGATCTGCGCGAGCCATTCGTGGATGTCTTTCACCTTTTGATCCCACGCGTGTGCGCGCGATTCGTAAAGCGGTTCGCCGGCCAGCAGCTTCGCGTAATGTTTGAGGTGTGAGCCGCAACCACCGGCGTTGGTGATGATCGCGTCAAACTGATCTGGCGGAAACTGGTCGATGTTTTTTCGCGCGAGCCGCTGCGCCAGCTCCCATTCGCCGTTGTGGGCGTGGAGCGAGCCGCAGCAGAGTTGCTCGGCGGGAGTGACCACTTCGCAGCCGTTGCGCGCCAGCACTTCGACGGTGTCGCGATTGACGTCACTGAAAATCAAATCCTGCGCGCAGCCGGTCAGCATGGCGACGCGAAATCGTTTCACTCCGACGGCGGGCGTGACGGGAGCGATGAGATCGGCGGAAAACTTGAGTTGAATCGGCGGCGTCATCGCTTCGAGTTCGCGCAGTCGCTTGGGCATGAGCTTCATCACGCCGCTGCGACGCACAAACGTTTGGAAACCGAGCTGCTGATACAGCCGCATCGCCAGGCCAAGCAGATGCAGCCGGTTCAAATCCATGAACAGCCAGCGCAAGGTGAAGCCGCGAATGAGCGAACGTTTGGGATTGTTCAAGACACCGCTCTGCTCCGCCTCGGCGCGAGCGTGCTCGAACAACTCGGCGTAGTTCACCCCAGCGGGGCAGGCGGTCATGCACGCGAGACAACCGAGGCAGAAATACATTTCATCCGCAAAGGCCGTGGTGGCTTCGAGCCGTCCATCCGCGACGGCGCGCATGAGCGAGATGCGGCCGCGCGGCGAATTGCGTTCGAGCTTGGTGGCGTCGTAGGTCGGACACGTCGGCAGGCAGAGGCCGCAGTGCATGCATTGCTGCACGACCGAGTAGTCGAGGTCTTTGAGGTGCGAGTGCGGCGCGTTCATCGAATCAATGCGCCACAGCTAAACACGAATGCGCGCGGAGACGAAGAATTTATTCTTGGTCGTAGAGTCTTGGTTCTGCGAAGCCGGCGCGCTTAAAAAAGCACTTTGCCGAGGATTTCGTGTTCGCGGCAGACGCCGAAATCATGTCGTCGTTGTCCCATGTCGCGGTTGTCACCGATGACGTAGTATTTGTCTTCGTCCAGGCGGAAGGCGGGAATTTGCCAGGCCATGCGGGCTTTCACGTAGGGTTCATCCAGCGGTTTGCCATTGATGAAAACCATGCCGTCAACGATGCCGATCGTCTCGCCGGGCAAGGCAATGATCCTTTTCAACAGGCGGTCAGTCTTTCCGTCCACATGCACCGTCACCACGTCTCCCCGCTGAGGTTTGCTCGTGCGGTACGAGAGCAGATTGATGAAATTGAACCCGCCATGCTTGTAGCTCGGATGCATGCTGATCCCGGTGACGCGGATGGGAATCAACACGAAACGGAACACGACGAACGCCGTGAGCACCAGCACCAGCAGGCGGATAAGCGTCCAGCGCGGATTGCGTCCGAACAAGGTTTTCACCCACGCGGGCGGCGGTTTCGCGGAGGATGGCTCGGCACTCATGGAGCTTGTTTCGCGGTGAGAATGGCGGCCACTATTTCACGACCGGCTTTTTCAACGTGGCTGGCTGGCGCAGCACTTCGGCGTGAATTCGCGCCACGTCGCCCATGTAATGGTCGCTCTTGAATTCTTCCGCCGACTTGAAGATGTGTTCGCGCGTGAGCTTCTCATTTCCGATTGCTTCGTAATACAAGCCGAGATACAGGTGCGCGAAAAACAACCGCTGGTGCAGTTCCGCCGTCGACGGACTGCCGGCGCGTGCCACCGTCAGAACGTCTTCCGGCTTCGCCTTGCCGGCAAAGAGCGCGTGGACTTCCATCATCGGCACGCGGCCATCGCCTTGAATCGGAATGAGTGCCGCGCGGGCCTTGTCCACGCCGACCTGGCGTGCCACGCACAGGAAATGCCAGACGGCGTTTTCCACGTCGTTGGGATTCACGGTCTGGTGCGACTCAAATTGCTTGCGCCCGTCGGCGAAGCGTCCGGCGTAATAATAGGCAATGCCGCGCTGCCAGTGATGCGGTTCCTGCGCCGGCACCAGCTCAATGAATTTGTCGAAGTCGGCGATGGATTGCTCGAAATGGCCGAGCTTGAAATGCTCCGTGCCGCGTCGTTGCCACGCTTCCGGCACGCGTGGGTTGAGCTTCAAGAACTGGTCGAAATCCGCGATGGCTTTTTCATGCCGCCGATTGGCTTCGTGCAGCGACGCGCGCAGAAAATAAGCGCGCTCATTCTTCGGCTCGGTTTCGATGGCTTTGGTTACCAGCGCGAGCGCTTCGGCCTGGCTGCCTTTCTGGTACGCGGCGCGGGCCTGGGTTAACAATTCATCCACCTTGGTTTCGGCGGCTCCCACGCGGACGCAGGCCAGAATTGCCAGGCCGATAATCAGCGTGGTTTTGTGCCCGCTTCGTCGCAGACACTGTATCAATGGATTCATGGCGGATATTATTTTCATCGTGCAAAGATTTAGCAACCCACGCCAGGGCCTTTGGGCGCGGCGCACATCATCCTTCGACAACGCGACGGGAATTTCGCTCAATATGTCGCGCGTCCACCCGAAAGGTCATACACCGCGCCGGTGCTGAACGAACAGTCCGCCGAGCACAGCCACGCCACCAAGGCCGCCGCCTCGTCCGCGCGGCCGAAGCGGCCCATCGGGATTTTCGAGAGCATGTAGTCGATGTGTTGCTGCGTGCATTGTTTGAGGATGTCGGTTTCGATCACCGCCGGAGCCACGCAGTTGACGATCACGCCGGCTTGCGCGAGTTCTTTGCCGAGCGACTTGGTCAAGGCGACCACGCCCGCCTTCGCCGCGCTATAATGCGAGGCGTTGGGATTGCCCTCCTTGCCGGCGATGGAGGCGATGTTCACGATGCGCCCGTAACCGCTGGTGATCATGCGCGGTACCACCGCGCGGCAGACGTAAAACACCGCGTTCAAATCCACCTCCACCACCACGCGCCACTCCTCCGGCGTGAACTCCCACGTCTTCTTGTTCACTCCCGCAATGCCGGCGTTGTTCACGAGAATGTCGATGGTGCCGTACTGCTTGATCTCCGCGCCGACGGCCAACATGACGGCCTCCGGATCAGTGAGATCAACAATCGAAGTGTGGACGCCGCCCTTGCCGGTCAGCGCCGTGGCCGCGGCTTCCAGCGCCTCGCCGTCCTTGTCCCACAAACTGCAACGCGCGCCGGAGGCGAGCAACCGTTCGGCGATGGCGAAACCGATGCCGCGCGCGCCGCCGGTGACGATGGCGCATTTGTCTTTCAGATCAATGTTGTTCATAGAGAGTGTTGGTTGATGAATGGTTCACGGCGTTCCTGCAAATAATTTTTTTCGGTGACAGGCGCAGCCAGTACCGCGAGCCACGACGAGATCGGATAGCTACCAACCACCGTGGTTTTGATGCTGGGTTCAGGCATGGCTTTGGTTTGGTGGACGCATTAAGCGAAGGTGGTTGCGGTTTGTCAAAAACTAAAAAGGCGAATCCGGAAGCAATCCAGACACTCACCACGCCGCGTACTTTCACTTGATTGACGGGAGCGCAGTTGTAGCATAGTCGTTGTAGGGGAACACTAAGTACATGGCCAAGACGCTCGCACTTTGTTCGTGGTCGCTCATCGCGCTTGGGGCTGTCGTGACCGGCTATTTCATTTTACCGCGCAGCACGATGGAGTTTGCGTGGTTGGCAGTCACGGTCTGGACTTTCGTGCCGTTTGTTCTTTTAGTCGCTGCGGTCAGAGCGGCGCATTCACTCGGCCGACGGGCGGTTGTTCTCTCTACGACGTTGTTTGTCGTTTGCTACGGTTTTTCGGTTTACTTCGACCGCACCTTCGTTCATCTCTCGTCGATTGATATGTCACCGATTGAGGTTCCGCTTTTGCAGTCTTTGGTGTCGGTGGCGGTGTGGTTTTTTGTTCGCCGACGAAGGCAGACACTGAGACATGAAAACCGTGAAGTCTAACACTTGCGCCCCATGCGCTCTACCATTCTTGTCGGCGGCAGGGTTCAACTTGTTATGAACCCATGATCCTTCATCGATCCCAATTTAGCGCACGGCATCTCTTCGCTGCGCTTTGCCTTGTCAGCGGCTTTGGTGCGGCGCTGGTGGCTGCGGATAAACTCCCACCCGCCGCCCAAGTCACGGTGGATTTTGCGCGCGACATCCAGCCGTTGCTCGCCCAGCGCTGCTACGAATGTCACGGCGCGGACAAGCAGAAGAATGGTCTGCGCCTCGACCGCAAAGCCGACGCTTTCAAGGGCGGTGAATCCGGCCCCGCCTTCGTGCCGGGCAAGAGCCAGGAAAGCCGGCTCATCCACAACGTCGCCGGATTGAACCCGGACACGATCATGCCGCAAAAAGGCGAACGGCTGAGTGCCGAACAGATCGGCCTGTTGCGTGCCTGGATTGATCAAGGCGCGGTGTGGCCCGATACCGTCCAAGCCGCCGTCAAACCACACTGGGCCTTCGTGGCTCCGGTGCGAACCGCCGCGCCGCCGGTGAAGAATACGAAGTGGGTGCGGAACCCCATCGACACTTTTGTGCTGGCGCGCTTGGAGAAAGAAAAGTTCGCGCCTTCGCCGGAAGCGGATCGGGTGACGCTTATCCGCCGGTTGAGTCTTGATCTAACCGGCCTGCCGCCGACACCGCAGGAAGTGGATGAATTCGTGGCGGACAAAAGTAAGAATGCCTACGCGCAATTGGTGGAGCGTCTGCTCGCTTCGCCGCATTATGGCGAGCGTTGGGGCCGGCACTGGCTCGACGCCGCGCGTTACGCCGATTCCAACGGATTTGAAAAGGATAAGACGCGCAGCATCTGGCCGTATCGCGACTGGGTGATCAACGCGCTCAATCGCGATCTGCCGTTCGACCAGTTTACCATTGAGCAACTCGCCGGTGATTTGCTGCCCAATGCCACGCTCGACCAGCGCGTTGCCACGGGGTTTCTGCGCAACTCGATGGTCAACATGGAAGGCGGCGTCGAACCGGAAAAATTTCGCACCGAAGTGATGATCGACCGCGTCGACGCCGTGGGCCGCACCTGGCTGGGCCTGACCATCGCCTGCGCCCAGTGCCACAACCACAAATACGATCCGATCACCCAGGCGGACTATTACCAGTTTTACGCCTTCCTGAACCAAGACGACGAACCGCGGCTCGAAGTGCCGACGAAGGCGGAGCAGTCCCGGCGCGATCAGATTCACCTCGCCGTGCGCGCGCACGAAGACAAGTTGTTAAACGATGCCGGCATCCGTGAGAAATTCGCCGGTTGGGAACAGCGCCTCGCGGTGGTCGCGGGCGACTGGCAGCCGTTGGACGCAAAGGAATGGCATTGCACGCCGATGAAGTTCGAGAAGCAGGAGGATCTTTCGCTGCTGGCGGGCGGTGACATTTACAACACCGGCGTGCTTCGAATCTGGGTGGACACGATGGCGACGAATCTGACCGGGTTCCGGCTCGAGGCTCTGAACAACGCGAATCTGCCCTTCAACGGCCCGGGCCTTGATGCGAAGGGTGATTTCCTTATCACCGAGTTCACCGTCGAGGCCACGCCGCTGCGCGAACTCACGATGGCCAATCCCGGCGGCAAGAATTTCGTCGCAACCACAAACCGGATCGCTTTCCGCCGCGCGATGGCTGACTGGGAATCCCCGGAGTTTCCTGCGAGCAAGCTGATTGATGGTGTCACGACCAATGGCGGTTGGGCGTCGGCGTTTGGTGCCGGTCGTCGGAATCAAGAGCGCCGCGTCGTGTTCGAGTCCGCGCAACCGTTCGGCTTTGAAGGCGGCACTCGCCTGCTGCTCACGGTCAACAGCAAGCCATCCGGCGGTCTGCAAGTGAATGACGGCAAGGTCTCCAACTTCATCGTCGGTCGCGTCCGCTTGAGTGCGACGACCCAGGCCGGGCCGCTGACGGTGGACCCGCTCAGTGCGTCGCAGCGCCGGTTGTTGGCGATCCCGGCGGAACGGCGTACGGCTGAACAGCAGCGCGAACTTTTCCGAGTCTTCCTCTTTCAAGAACCGTCGCTGGCCGACGCAGGGAAACAGTGGGACGCGTTGTGGCAGGACTGGCCGGTCGCTGAGACCACGACGCTCGTGTTGCAATCGCGCCAAGTGCAGCGTCGGACGCGCATCTTCAAACGCGGTGACTGGCAAAGGCCGACGACCGAGGTAGCGGCCGCAGTTCCCGCCGTCTTACCGCCGCTTGCACCCGATGCGCCGAAAAACCGTCTCGGCCTCGCGCGCTGGCTGGTGAGTGCGAACAATCCGCTCACCGCGCGAGTCATCGTGAACCGCGTGTGGCAGCAGTATTTTGGCATCGGCCTTGTGCCGACTCCGGAAGACTTCGGGGCGCGCGCGGAAAAACCGTCGCATCCCGAACTGCTCGACTGGCTCGCCTCGGAATTCATGCGGCGCGGCTGGAGCCTCAAGGAACTGCACCGCCTCATCGCGACCTCCGCCGCTTATCGGCAATCTTCGCGCGTCACGCCCGCATTGCTCGAAATGGATCCTTACAACCGCTTGCTCGCGCGCGGGCCGCGCCTGCGGGTGGATGCCGAGATTGTGCAGGACATCGCGCTCAAGGCGTCCGGCCTGCTCTCGCCCAAGATCGGCGGGCCGAGCGTCTTTCCGCCGCTGCCCGACGGCGTCATGTCATTTGCCTATGGCCCCATCCCCTGGAACGTGAGCGAAGGCGACGACCGCTATCGGCGCGCGATGTACACCTTCTGGAAACGCAGCGTGCCGTATCCCGCGCTGATGATGTTTGACGCGCCGGCCGCCGAGCAAAGCTGCGTCCGCCGCACGCGCTCCAACACGCCGCTCCAGGCGCTCACGACGCTCAACGAACCGACGTTCAACAACGCCGCCCGCTGGCTCGCCTGGCGCGCACTCCACGAAGCTGGCCCGACCGACGAAGCGCGCGCGAGCCATGCCTTCCGGCTTTGCGTGGCGCGCAAGCCGGAGCCGAAAGAGTTGCAGGCGCTGCTGAAACTGCTGGAAGTTTCGCTCAAGGATTTTTCCGCGCAGCCCAAGGACGCATTGACTTACGCCTTCGCCGATCCAAAAAATCCCGCGCCGCTGCCGTCGGGAGTGACGTCCGTTCAACTGGCCGCGTGGACTGCCGTGAGCCGCGCCATCCTGAACTTGGATGAAACCTTCACGAAGGAATGAACATGAACTCGCCGAATCTTTTCTCTGAAGAACAACGCCGTTACCTGACCCGCCGCTGGTTTTTTCGCGAATGCGGCGTGGGTCTGGGCGGCATCGCGCTCGCCTCACTAATGGGTGGTGGAAAAACTTTGAGTGCCGCAACGCCGCTCGCCGTCAACCCGCTGGCGCCGCGTCAGCCGCATTTCGCGGCCAAGGCCAAACGGGTTATTTACATTTTTATGGCGGGCGCGCCGAGCCAGTTGGAGTTGTTCGATTACAAGCCGACGCTTCAAAAATACGCCGGCCAGCCGGTGCCCAAGGATGTTTTGGGCGGACAGACCTATGCGTTCATCAAACCCGACTCGGCCATTTATGCGCCGGAGTTCAAGTTCGAGAAGCACGGACAGAGCGGCGTGGAGTTGTCCGAAGTGCTGCCGCATCTCGCCAAGGTCGCGGACGAAATCGCGGTCGTGAAATCGATGCGCACGGATGCCTTCAACCATGCTCCCGGGCAGATTTTCATGAACACCGGCTCGCAGCAGTTCGGCCGGCCCAGCATGGGCGCGTGGGCCACGTATGGCCTGGGTAGCGAGTCGCAGGACTTGCCCGGCTTTGTGGTGCTCAACTCCGGCGGCGGTTTGAGCGGCGGTTCGGGAAATTTTGGCTGCGGTTTTTTGCCGACGGTTTTTCAAGGCGTGCCGTTTCGCAAAGCCGGCGATCCGGTGCTGTTTCTTTCCAATCCCGCTGGCCTCAGCCCCAGGCTCCAGCGCCAGACGCTCGACACCATCAAGGAACTCAATGAGCACCGGCTAGGCGTCGTCGGCGACCCGGAGATCGCCACGCGGATCAATTCATTTGAGATGGCTTACCGGATGCAATCCAGCGCGCCCGAATTGGTGGACCTTTCCAAGGAGCCGAAGGACGTACTCGAACTTTACGGCGCGGAGCCGGGCAAGGCGTCGTTCGCGAACAATTGCCTGCTGGCGCGTCGGCTGGTCGAGCGCGGGGTGCGCTTCGTTCAGCTTTTCCACGAAGCGTGGGACCATCACAGCGACGTGAAAGGCGGTGTGAAAACGCAGGCCGGTCTGACCGACAAGGCCAGTGCCGCGCTCATCCAAGACCTCAAGCAGCGTGGCTTGTTGAAGGACACGCTGGTGATCTGGGGTGGCGAGTTCGGCCGCACGCCCCAGGTCGAGGCCAGCACGGAACTCGGTCGCGCGCTTGGTCGCGATCATCATCCGCAAGCGTTCAGCATGTGGCTCGCGGGCGGCGGCGTGAAGCCCGGCGTCACTCTCGGCGAGACGGATGACTTTGGTTTCAACATCGTGAAGGACAAAGTCCACGTCCACGATTTGCACGCGACCATTCTGCATCTGCTCGGCTTCGATCACACCAAACTGACGTTCCGTTTTCAAGGACGCGATTTCCGCCTCACCGACGTGGAAGGGGAAGTGGTGGAGAAATTACTGGCTTGAGATGGGTGAGCGATTGCGGTTTCGAGCGATTGCCACGGTTTGTCGTATCGAGTCTCACTTTTTTGTGTCCTCAAATCGTCGAGCCTTCAGACGCTCGTCATCATCGTAAATACTCGTGGCCAACACAAATGGGCTACGACTGCCGACAACGCGAAATTCATAGACTGCCGTTTGTACTCTGAACTTAACAAGGAATGCAGCGTATGATGGTGAAAGCTCCCAAGCCCCAGTCCCAGACACCGTCGCTGTCTGCCCGATGTTGGGCGAAACCGGGAAGTTGCTGGCGACGAAAGTGTGATTGGTCGTTAGAAGGAGAAACTGAGTAGGCGGACGAGTCGTGTGAGCCGTTGGAATCCATGTGCCAACCAATTCCGACACGTCCGGCTGAGTGTCGGGATTCGGTGCGCAGTCGATAACCGCAAGCAGGGCAAGAGAGATGAAAATGACGCGCTTCATGTAGATACGCCTTATTTCACGGCCGGAACGGCGATGATCTCAAATTGATTTTTCCCACCCACCACGGCTCTGCCTTGAATTTTTCCGCGCGGAGTCATGGCTTGGTTCTGAACCTCGTTGGTTTGCGGGCCATTCGTCGGAGCCGGCGCGGCGGTCTTGGCCTTCATCAGCGCAAGCGTGGAGGTGTCGTTGGTTTGCGCGAGCGGCGGGTCGAGCGCCATCGTGCCGAAGAACTCGACGGATTGATTGAGCGTTTGATTGGTGCCGACGGCCTGGAAGGAAAAGCCCGCAGCTTGCGCGTTCCCGGCGCGTCCAGCCAAGGCTGGGGTGCCGCGTGCTGCGATGTTTCCCTTCACCGAATTTGCCCGTGTTTCCACATTTGAATACGCGGCGATCCCATTGGCTTCGCCGGAAATGATCTGCCCTTTGTAAGTGGAACCGTCGGCATCGATGATGCGGATGGCATTGCCGACGCGCTCGATTTGAAAGGTGGTGAGCACGTTCGGCACTGCTGGCGAATTAAGGTTCTGGCGGTAACGGGCGCGCGAATCCTCCTGCGCGAATGACAGCCGAAGATCGCCGCCCGCATTGTAGAAAAATACCGCATTGGTGGCCGCCGAGATCGAATCATAGGCGAGTCGTTTCGCGGGCGTCACCGCAAGCATGGTGGCGGATTTGTCCGCGCCCAGTTTAACGTCGCGATCCGCGAGCTTCTTGAATTTACCCGTCTCCGCTGCCGCGCCTGCGGGGGCCGCCGTGGGCGCGGGTTCTTTGGCCGATTTTTCGTCGGCGACAATCGAGCGTGATGGCTCCGCCGTTCGCATCATTCGAAGCGGGGGCTTGGCGGCAGGTGCACTTTTGTCGGCGGGCTTGGCTGGCTGTTCCGCAAGATCGCGGAGTAGAGGTCGGGTTTCAGCCATTTGCTTTTCCCCTGCCTGACGATTGACGCTACTTTCCCGGCCCAAGCCTTTCGCGTTGTCTCCGTCCGCTGCAATCGCAGGCGCAGCCGGTGTTTTGATCGCCTTCGCCTCGGCGGTTTCCGATTTGGCCTTGAAGGAAAAATTCTGCCGGGTCATTTCCTCGCGTGTCCGAGTGGCCGGTTCGGCGGGCTTGAAAGATCGCGGCATCGGTGCCGCTGGGGGCGGTGTTGGCCGGGCATAACTGTCCACCTTCGCCTCTTTGATGCTTTCCACGGGGTCGGTTGCGGCTGGTTTCGGTGGTGGCTGCGCAAATTTCCTGGCCTCGGGCATCGGCGTAGCGTCATCCCGATCTTTGGCTTCCGGCACAGCGGGTGCGGACGGCTCCGAATATTTTCGGCGTTCCAACTCACCAGCGGGTGTGGCCTTGTGTTGCGCCAGTTCCATCAAGGATCCGTCCGGTCCGACGCGGTTGCCCGATTGCAGCAACACCATGACAAAAACCAGCGTGGCAAAAATCGCACCGCCAAACGCCAGTCGGGGCCACGCCGCCAGCAGAAATTGAAACCGCGACGGTGCTTCGTTCACCGGTTTGGCCAGTGTCCGCGCCACTTCGCCTTGCAAGAGTTGGCGCGTCGCGGGATGCAGTTCCAACGGCGCACCCGCCTCGGCCTGCCGCTTGTGCGCGTAGGCGTGGAGCACTTGCTCGATTGTTTGTTCCGGTTCGTTGGGCATAGGCCTAGGAGTTAGACGGGAACGCGGTTGATTCCTCTCCAGAAAAGATTTCCCGGGCGATGACCTCCAGTTTGTCGAGGCATTTGCTCAGGCGGGAACTGACGGTCTTTTCGTTTAGTTCGAGGGTCTGGCTGATTTCCTCGTAACTAAGATCGCCGAAATAACGCAGCTCAATAATTTCGCGGCACGGCCCGCCCAAGCGTTCCAACGCATGTCCGACGAGCGCGAGTTTTTCCGAGTGGAGCAGCAATGCGTCGGGCGCAGGCAAATGGCTGGGTGGATCGAGCGTCAAGCCGCTTTCTGGGTCTTCGGCCTGGAGCGAAAGTGGAACTTGCCCGCCCCCGCGCTTGGCGGCGCGCTGTTTCTCGCGGTAATCGCGCGCCTTGTTCGCCGCGATACGGAAGAGCCAGGTTTGCAACTGCGAGTTCCCTTGAAAGGAGCCGATGCCTTTGATGGCCGAGAGGAACACTTCCTGGCCAATCTCTTCGCAGTCCTCGCGCGTGAAGTCGGGTGCGAGTTGAAACACGAAGCGGCCTACCGCCGCGTAATGGCGGTCGAAGACCTCATCCCACGCGGACGCTTCGCCGCGACGGCAGCGGGCGAGTAGATCGGCTTCAGTGGTGGAACTCACGCCGGAAAAGTAGCGGAGCCAGCGGGCCTTTGCCAGTCTTCCCTTCAATTCGGTCGGCCGGATAGGACTGGTTCGGGCTGATGATTTGAGTTCCAAATCCCGAAAGATTTTGTAACTTCCAAGTCGGTGAAGTGTTGCTACACCTAATACGCGTTATGAGCATGAAATCGATCCTCGCTGTTTCCCTCTGTTTGAATGTCGGACTCGCCGCCGCCTATCTCGTCAAGAGTCCGCCTGCTTCGGTTGAAACCGTTGCCAAAACCACCGCCAAGCCTGGCACCGCGCCGCGTGGTGACAAGAAGGACAAATCGGCCGCTGCCTCCGCCGAGCCGATCAAGGTGATCCAGCAAATCGACTGGCGGGTGGTCGAGTCGGAGGATTACAAAAAGTTTATCGCCAACCTGCGTTCCATCGGGTGTCCGGAGGAGACGATTAAGGACATCATCGTGGCCGACGTAAACAAGCTGTATGACTCGAAACGGAAAGCGCTGAAGAAGCCCGGCGAGGGGTTCAAGTTTTGGAAAGGGGGTATGAACCCGATGATGGGGGCGATGGGGAACGAAGAAGCCAAGAAGAAGCAGCAGGAGCTGGCGCAGGAGAAAAAGGCTTTGCTCAAGGAGTTGCTGGGGATTGAGCCGGTGGAGAAACCGGAAGAGGTGTTCGGACTCACGGCGATCATGGAGACCATGCTCGACTTCCTGCCGCCGGCCAAGCAGGCGAAGGTGATGGAGTTGATGCAGGATGCCCAGACGAAAGCCATGAAGCGCATGGGCAATGGACAACCGGACGCCGAGGACTTGAAGGAGATGAAAAAAATTCAAAAGGATGCCGAAGCGGAACTGGCCAAACTGCTGACCCCACAGGAAAAGGAGGACTATGATTTGCGGCTGTCGCAAACCGCGATGATGATGCGGATGCAGATGAGGGACTTTGAACCGGACGAGCAGGAGTTCCGCGACATTTTCAAGTTAAAGAAAAAATTCGACGACGACTTCGGCGGGCAGTTTGGGATGATGAGCCAGGACAAAGAGGAGCAAGCCAAGCGGGCTGCCGCGCAGAAGGAATTGGATGGTCAGTTGAAATCGATGATGGGAGACGCGCGCTATGCCGAATACCAGCGCGGTCAGGACTGGGCTTACGGGGCAATGTCCAAAGTGGCCGAACGCCAGGGCCTCCCCAAGGAAGCTGCCGTGAAAGTGTATGACATGAAAAAAACGGCCGAGGAACAGGCGAACAAGCTGCGCGCAGATCAGTCACTTTCTAATGAGCAGCGCCAGGCGGCGTTGCGGGCCATTCGCACGGAGACTGAGCGGGCCATCACCGCGACTTTTGGACAGAAGGGATTCGATTCGTACCAAAGTCAGCAGGGTGCCTGGTGGTTGAAAGGCATCAGTCCCGATGCGCCCACGCCGGTGCCGACCAAATAGTCCCACGGTCAACCCACACTGAACCTATGAAAAACCTCGTCATTGTTTTACTTATCCTAACCACCGTCGTTTTTGGCGGCTGGTATTTCAGCCAGCAGAAAAAGACCGGCCAAGCCGAGGCGAAGGTGGCCGAGTTGGAAGCGCAGTTGAAGCAGCGGCAGGAAGGAGACGCCAAAACCGCCGCCAAGAAGGAGCGGCAGGTGAAGGAATTACGCGGACGGCTCAATGAAACCACCGCCGTCGCCGTGGAGAAGTCCACCCAAGTTTCGCAGTTGGAGCAGGCATTGACCGCCGCGAAAACGAACAGCCCGGGCAACGGCCTCGCGGAGATGTTCAAATCACCGGAGATGAAGGAGATGATCAAGACGCAGCAGAAGGCGGTGATCGGGCCGATCATCGACAAATCCTACTCATCGTTTTTTCAACAAATGAACATGAATGCGGAGCAAACAACCCACCTCAAGGATTTGCTCGAAAAGAAAATGCTCGGCCCTTCCGAGGTGGGCGTCGCGTTGTTGGACGGCAGCCTGGATCAAACCAAGCGTGAGGAACTGATGAAAAAGGTCAAAGATGATACCGAAGCCATCAACGCCCAGATCAAACAATTCCTCGGGGATCAGAATTATCAGCAATTCGAAGCGTACGAAAAAGTCCTGCCGGAGCGGATGCAGGTAGGCACCTTCAAGGATCAGATGACGGTGGCGGGCACGCCCCTGGCTCCGGCGCAGGAAAACCAGTTGATCCAGGCCATGAGTGAAGAGCGCCAGAACTTCAAGTTCACCACCGATTACACCGACCAATCCAAAATCAATGGCAACTTGACCGAGTTTTTCACCGAGGAACGGCTCAACCAGTTCGCGCAGGAAAAGGCCGAGTTGGACAAGCGTTCGCTGGCGCGCGTCCAGCAAATTCTGACTCCCGAACAGTTCGAGGCCTTTGAAAAATCCCAGAAGACCCAGCGGGACATGCAAATGATGGGGATGAAGATGGCGGCCAAAATGTTCGCGCCTAAAAAATAGCCGGGCGCTTTTTGGCTGGGCCGGTGCCCGCCAGGAGATTCCCAAAACTCGCGGGAGCATTTTCCTCCGTCTCCCGTCCAACCGATCATGCAACGATGGATTTGCTTTGGCGCGGACAACCGGATAGAACTGTTGCCACGCCGCATTTTCAATCACTGAAATGAATCAACCGTTTCCCAGGAGTCACCCATGAAAACCAAAACCCTGCTCCCGCTCCTCGCCGTGCTGGTCGTCGCCACCGCCACCGCGCACGCGCGTGTCAAGCTCGTCGCGCTGCCGGAACGCGCGCGCGTCGTGGTCTCGCTGAACAATCCCAACGCCACGCTCATCGAGGAGGAACGGCTCATCACGCTCCAGAAGGGTGTGAACAAAGTCGATTTCTCCTGGCGCGGCGTGAGCATCGACGGCAGCTCGATTCAGGCGCGCATGTTGAGCCATCCCGACAAGGTCATCATCCTCAACACCAGTTATCCGCCGAACGAGAATGCGTTGATCTGGGAAATCAGCAGCCCGGTGGCGCAGGAGGAACGCGTGCGCATCTCGTATCTGGCGCAGGGCCTGAGCCGGGACATCGTTTACAAGGCCGTGGCCGAGCCGGATGAAACCGCGCTGACGCTGCGCAATTATCTCCGCCTGCGCAATGATTCGGGCGAAGACCTGACGGACGCCGAGATTTCCATCGGTTACGGAAGCGATTTCAAGAAAACCATCGCGCATGAAGAGGCGCTGGAAATGTTGTCGGAGCGCATCGAAAAATTTCCGATCAAGAAAGTTCTGACCTGGGACGCCGCGAAATTGCCGTGGGATCCGGAATACGAAAAGAAGACCGTCGGCCTGCCGCTTTCCTACGTCATCAAGAACGACAAGGCGTCCAAGCTCGGCGCGCACACGCTGCTGCCTGGAAAGGTGCGCATCTTCATCAAAACCAAGGAGCAGGCCGACGACAACGCCGCCAAGGCGGGCGAAGGCGTGGCGTTCACCGGTGAGGACTGGGGCGCGCTGACGCCGGTGGATCGCGAGATGAAACTGTACATCGGTCAGAGCCGCGAAGTGAAAGTGGTTCAGCGCAAAATGAAGGACGACCGCACCAATCAAAAGCTCCACACAATCTCCAAAGAAGTTCTCATGTGGGACACCGACGAGCTTTTCAAAATTGAAATCGAGAACTTCAAGAAGACGCCGGTCAATCTGGTGATCGTCGAGCATATTCCGGGCTATTGGAAGATGATCGAGGCGACGGCCAAATACGAGCGGAAGGACGCCTTCACCATTGAATTTCCATTGACGCTGGCCGCGGAAACGACCGGCGCCAAGAAGACCACGATCACCTTCAATCTCCAGCACTTGAACGTGCAGGGGAACGAGCCGGGCAATTATTAATCAAGGAGACCTCGCCATGAACCCGAAACAAATTCTTCTCCTCGCTCTGTTCCTGCTGGCCACCGCCGTGGCGCAGGCGCGCGTGAACGTGGTGACGCTGCCAGGACGGGACTCGGTGCAACTCACGATTTACAATTCGGCGGACTTGACGCTGGTGAAGGAGACGCGCGTGCTGACGTTCCGCAAGGGACTGAACAAGCTGGAGTTTTCGTGGGCGAACACGTTGATCGATCCGACGTCGGTGGAGTTTCGCGCGTTGACGCACGCCGATGACGTGGACTTGCTGGACGTGAGCTTCCCGCCGCGCGTGACGAACACTTTGGAATGGCGGATCAAGAGCGAGTATGCGGGCGAAGTGCAAGTGGAGATCCGGTATTTCACGAGCGGGATCGGCTGGACTGCGGATTATGTGGCCGAGGCGAACAAGGCGGAGAAGCTGATGGACTTGGCCGGGAGTGTGCGGGTGAACAACAACAGCGGAGAGGATTACGAGAACGCGCAAGTGCGGCTGGTGGTGGGCGTGATTCGCCTTGTGGAGAACATTGCCGATCTCGCCAACCAGGGCCGGCCCGTCAAACAACCGCCACCTCCCGCGCCCGCAGCCATGCCGGAAGCGAAAGCGAAAGTCATGGCCAGGAGTGCCATGATGGCGGGACTTGCCGTGGCGGATGGGAAGCCGCGCGAAGTGGTGAAGGAAGCGCTGGGCGAATATTTTCTCTACACGGTGGAAGGCCGCGACACGATTCCGACCGGCTGGGCGAAACGGATGCCATCCTTCAAGGTGGCCGACGTGCCGGTGGTGAGCTACTACAAATACGAGCGCGAACAGTGGGGTGATCAAGTCATCCGTTATTACCGCTTCACCAACTCCCTGGCGGCCAAGCTCGGCAAAGAGCCGCTGCCCGACGGCGAGGTAAAGGCGTTCCGGTTTGTCACGAACGACAAGCTCTACGCCTTCGTGGGCCGGACGAGCGTGAAATACATTCCGATCAACGAAGCGGTGGAGCTGGAACTGGGCAACGATTTGGAAGTGCTGGTGAAACCCGTGTTGAAAGACTGGACGAAGACGGAGATCAAGTTCGACGCGAACGGGAACGTGGTGGGCTGGACGACGAAGGAGACGTGGGAAGTGGAAGTGCAGAACACGAAGGAGATCGATGTGGAACTGGACATCCGGCGGAACTTGACGGGCGACTGGACGCTGGCGACGCCGGCGAAGTATGAGAAAGTGGACGCGAACAAGGTGAAGTTCGTGCTCCCGTTGAAATCGCGGGAACAGCAGAAGTTCACCTACGAACTGACCACCCGCCACGGCACCAATGCGACCCGGTAATTCCATGAGATTCTTCGGAAGACACTGTGTTCCGCTCTGCGTCTTGGCGTTGCTGGTGGGCATTGCTGGTTGCGTCGCCGTGGACAAGGAAGCCCGTCAGCAACAGCGCGCCACTGCCGCGAAGGAGTTGTTTGAGCAGACAGTGCAGCATTACCATTTGCCATCCGGCGAGGCGCAGGGCGCGGAGCGGGAGAGGTTGCTTGCCCAGGCCGCTGTCGGCTACGAGCGCGTGTTGAAACAATATTCCGACCAACCGCATTGGTGCGCCCCGGCGTTGCGCAGCTTGGGGAACATCCGCGCGGCGCAAGGCCGGATGACCGACGCAGTCAAACTATACCGCCGTTTGGAAAAACAATTTCCGCGCGAAGACTGGGAAATTCTCCAAGCTTGGAAATCCGCCGCCGACTTGCTGTGGGAAGCGAAGCAGCCGGAAGAAGCAAAAGAGTTTTACCGGAAAATCATCGCGCGCTTTGACCAGCCGGATGCCGCCGCCATCGTCAAGGCGATTGTCCGTGGTTCCCAAAGTCGGCTGGCGGGCGAATAGTTTTTTCGTCTGTCGTCGTGGTGTCCAAATTGCATTCCACATTTTTTCATTTCAGGGAGCAGTTGATGGCGCATCCCGTCCAACTAGATTATGAAACGCTGGATTTTCCTCGCTCTGTTCGCCGCACTGTCGGTCGCGGTGTTGCCCGCGTATGCCGCCGGGCTGGTCGTCGTCTATGATTCCGAAATCTGGCCGGGGCCAAATCCCAGGCCGCGTCCGCTGCCCCCACCGCATCCTCTCCCGCCGCCGCCGCGACCGTATCTCTTCGCGCCGCTGGAAGTGAATTCTCACAAGGTCAATGTCCGGATCACCGACCAGGTGGCCGTCACGTCGATTGAACAGGAGTTTTACAATCCCAACTCGCAGCGGCTGGAAGGCACATTTCTGCTGCCCGTCCCCAAGGGCGCGCATCTCAGCAAATTCACCCTGGAGATCGACGGCAAACCGGTCGCCGCTGAACTACTGGCCGCGGACAAGGCGCGTGGCATCTACGAGGACATCGTGCGCAAGATGAAAGACCCCGCGCTGTTGGAATACGCCGGGCGCGACGTATTCAAGGTGCGGATTTTTCCCATTGAGCCGCACAGCCAGCGGCGCGTCACGCTTTCGTATTCGCAATTGCTCAAGTCCGACGCGGGCCTGGTGAGCTACACTTACCCGTTGAGCACCGATAAATTTTCCGCCCGCCCGATCAAGAGTGTCAGCGTGAAGATCGAACTGGAATGCAAGCGCCCGCTCAAGTCGATTTACTCGCCGAGTCACCGTGTGGACGTGCGCCGGCAGGCGAACAAAGCCACGCTCGGTTTTGAGGCTGCGGAGGTGCGGCCCGACACCGACTTCCAATTGTTCTTTACGCAGGAAGAAGGCGAGTTCGGGGTGAATTTGCTGACGCACAAAACCAGCGGCGGGGAAGGCCACTTTCTCCTCCTCGCGTCGCCGGGCGCGGATGTGAAGGAGAAAAACGTCGCGCCGAAAGATGTCGTGTTCGTGCTCGACACTTCCGGGTCGATGGCCGGTGCGAAGCTGGAACAGGCGAAGAAGGCGCTGCTCTTTTGCGTGGAAAACTTGAACCCGGGCGACCGCTTTGAAATTCTCCGATTCTCCACCGAGGTCGAGCCGTTGTTCGACAAGCTGACCGACGCCTCCAAATCGCAGCGCGCGCGGGCCGCTGATTTTATCAAGGAACTAAAAGCCATTGGCGGCACCGCCATCGATGACGCGCTGCGCCGAGCACTGGCGTTATTTCCCGCGCGCGTTGCGGGGGCAGCACGCCCGGCCACGATTATTTTTCTCACGGACGGTCGGCCAACAGTCGGTTTGACCGACGAGGATCAGATTGTCGCGAACGTTGCCAAAAATGACGGCGGCGCGCGGGTCTTTTGCTTCGGCATTGGCACCGACGTGAACACGCATCTGCTGGACAAAATCACAGAGGAGACGAAGGCCTTCAGTCAATACGTGTTGCCGGAGGAGGATATCGAAATAAAAGTTTCCAACTTCGTCACCAAGATCAAGGAACCCGCGCTGATGAATGTGAAAATCACATTCCCGGAAGGCGTACGCGCGACCCAGCTTTATCCCGCGCCGCTGCCCAACTTGTTCAAAGGCGACCAACTCGTGCTGGTCGGCCGTTATTCCGGCAAGGCCAGCGGGAAGATCATCGTTGAGGGGACGGTGAACGGTGTAGCCAGAAAGTATTTCTACGACGTGACCTTTTCCGGAGAGGCGAACGAACACGAATTTATCCCGCGACTTTGGGCGACGCGGCGCGTGGGCTATTTGCTGGATGAAATCCGTCTGCGTGGCGAGAGCAAGGAACTGCGCGACGAAGTCACCGACCTCGCGCGCAAGTACGGCATCGTGACGCCCTACACGGCTTATCTGATTGTCGAAGACGAGAAGCAGCGCGGCGTGCCGGAGAACCGGCGATCCTTGTTGCAACTGGAGCGGGATCCCGAGGCACGCGGCCAGGCGGGGCGGTTTTATGATGAATTCAAGCGTGAGAAGGCCGGTGATTCCGCCGTGGCAGGCGCGCGTGCTTCGCTCAGTTTCAAACTGGCCGAGTCCACGGCGGACGCGGTGAAACTGAATTCACTGGCCGCCCAGCGAGCCAATGGATCGGTCGCGAAGGCCATGCCCGCCAGGCCGGGCGGACTCCCCGCCGAGATGGTGGCAACAACTCCGGCACAGCAATCCACGGATCGAATTGTGCGCTACACCGAGCAGAGCCGGTTCGTGGCGGGTAAGAATTTTTACCAAAATGGCGCGCAGTGGGTTGATGCTGACGCCCAAAAACTGCCCGACGCCAAACGGGTCCGCGTCCAGTTCAACTCACCAGAATACTTTGACCTCCTCGCCAAAAACCCACAAGCGCTCTCCTGGTTTGCGGTCGGCCAAAATCTTCAACTGCTCCTGAACGGGACGATCTACGACGTGGTTGAGTGACCGGGCGTAGGCGCTTCCCGAACCGTCCCGCTGGAGTCCAAGCTTTAGAGCGGTTTCAATAAAACTGTGGCCGTTGTGCAGGTGGCGACGTTCTCCCTCTCCCCGGCCCTCTCCCGCTGGGAGAGGGAGAAACGCTCGCCGCGCTTGGGCAAATCTGGCGCTGACGGCTGGGCGGTTGCGCGCGAATTTCAAGAAAACTTCCCGCGGCTGTTCCCTCTCCCAGCGGGAGAGGGTGAGGGAGAGGGAGAGCGCTTCGCTGGTGCCGAGCAGCCCTAGTTCTGTTTAATCCGCTCTAACAAATGATTCCACCTTCGTCCGCATGGTTCGGAAAGTTAGGGCGCGGGTGGAACCGCACCCTCCCAGCCCGAGAATCTTGTTTTGAGTTTCGGTTTCCACGTTTAGAGTCGGCGGCGATGCGGCGTCTGATGCCAAACCGATTTTCCCAAGCTGCCCGATGACTTTTCTGCCCATCGTTGAGCGCGAGTTGCGCGTGGCCGCCGCGCGCAAGAGCACGTACCGCCTGCGCCTGCTTTCCACGATGCTGGTCGCGGGCGTCAGCGGGCTGTTCCTGGTGATCGCTTCTTTCGACCGCTCCACGCGGCTGGGTATCCCGCTGTTCTACACTTTGAGCATTTACGCGCTGGTCATTTGCGTGCTCGCCGGCGTGTTCACCACGGCGGATTGTTTGAGCGAGGAAAAGCGCGAGGGCACACTGGGCCTGCTGTTTCTGACCGATCTCAAGGGCTATGACATCGTGCTCGGAAAATTCTTCGCGCGCGGCCTCAATGTGTTCTACGGATTGATCGCAATCTTTCCCGTGATGGCGATTCCACTCCTGCTCGGCGGCGTGACGGGGGGAGAATTCTGGCGCATCAGCTTCGCGCTGGTGAACGTCCTGTTTTTTTCGCTCTCCCTCGGCATGTTGGTCTCGGCGCTGTCCCGCGACGACCGCAAGGCGATGGGCAACACCTTCGGCCTGCTCCTGCTCGTGAACGTGATCTTTCCGCTCATTTCCCTCTGTGGCTCGACATGTGGTGTAAAAGGTATTCCGGAAATTGCAGGCTTGCTGAGTCCGGTTAAAACGTTCTTCGCCGCCTATGAAGCGAATTACTCCGCGCCCGCCGACAATTACTGGATCGGTTTGCTCGTCACGCAAACTCTTGGCTGGACGTTTCTGCTCCTGGCGGCGTGGCTGCTGCCGCGCGTCTGGCAGGACAAACCGGTTCAAACTCATGAGGCATCCACGACGCGGCGCGCCATCTTTTCAAAACCTAAATCCACCACGGCGCGTGCGCGTCGGCGGGCGGAATGGCTGGATAAGAATCCCGTCCTCTGGCTCGCGTCGGGCCGTAGCGGCATCAACTGGACGGCGTGGGAGATCGTGGCCGTGGCCGGCGTCATTGCTTGGCTGCTCGTCTGGCTGGATTTGTCGCAAATGGCTTTGACCATTGGCCAGTTCTTCCTCTGGCCGCTCCATCTGCTGTTCAAGATTCTGTTCGCCGTGCATGCCTGCCGATTCTTCATCGAAGCGCGGCGCAGCGGTGCGTTGGAACTGCTCCTCTGTACGCACCTGACGAACAAGGAAATTCTCGGCGGCCAGTGGCTTGCCCTACGGCGGGCCTTTCTTTGGCCGGCAATCCTTCTGGCACTGTTGCTCCCCGTGCCGCGAATCCTGATGGTTGAGTCGATGGGTTCGCAAGGCGGCGTTGGCCCGGAATGGTTTGGGGTTTACGTGTTTTGGCTGATGCAACTCGCCGGGCTGATGTACGACGTGGGGCTGTTCGCGCTCGACCTGGCCGCGCTCGGCTGGCTGGGAATGTGGCTGGGCTTGACGATCAAGAAGCCGCAGTACGCCGCTGCGTTGACACTGTTTTTTGTGGTGTTGCTTCCCGGCGTTTTCTTTTGCGTCCCCAAAGTTGCGGTCGATCTCTTCTGCATCTTCTGGTCCCGCGACAAACTCTACAAACAACTGCGCGACCGGGTGGTGCGAATGATGTTGCCAACCACGACCATTCCGCCGCTGCTGCCGGTCAAGCCCGATCCCAACTTGCCGCCGATCATCAGATCATCGTGAAATCTTTTGTGCGAAACCGTGGCGCGCGATACCCTTCGCCAACGTTGAACCCTGAACTTCCAACTCTGAACGTGATCGCGTGACTTTCCTGCCCATCGTTGAACGCGAACTGCGCGTGGCCGCGCGGCGGCGCGGCACGTACTGGACGCGCGTCCTCGCCGCGCTGGCCGCGGTTGGCGTGGGCGGATGGTGGCTGCTCGTCATGGCCAAGCAGCCGTCGCAAGTCATCGGCCAGGGGCTTTTCACCGCGCTCTCCGTGCTGGCCTTTAGCTACGCACTGCTGGCCGGCGTGCAAGTCACGGCGGATTGCTTGAGCGAGGAAAAACGCGACGGCACGCTTGGCTTGCTCTTCCTCACCGACCTCAAGGGCTACGACGTGGTGCTCGGCAAACTGGCCGCCACCTCCTTGAGTTCGCTCTACGGGATGGTCGCGATCTTTCCCGTGATGGCCATTCCGCTGCTGCTCGGCGGTGTCACGCAGGATGAATTCTGGCGGGTCGCGCTGGTCTGCGTGAACACACTTTTCCTCTCACTTGCTGCGGGTATTTTCGTGTCAGCCATAAGCACCCATGAGAGAAAAGCCATGGGCGCGACGTTCCTCGTTCTGTTACTGCTAACCATCGGCCTGCCATTGTTGGCCACATATCTTCATTCCCGTTTGATAATTCCCAATAACGAGCCTGTCTTCGTGTATGCTTGCCCGCCGTACTCGCTGGCAATGGCGTTTGACCAGCAGTTCCGCACCCAGGCGGACGCCTTCTGGCAATCCGTCGCCGTCATTCATTTGCTCGGGTGGAGTTTCATTCTGCTCGCGAGCCGCATCGTCCCTCTGACCTGGCAGGACAAGGCGGCCACGCCCCGTGGTGCCCGCTGGCGCGAGCGGTGGCAGCTCTGGAGTTTCGGCGATGCGCAGGAACGTCGCGCTTTTCGCACGCGCCTGCTGGACGGCAATCCCATCCTCTGGCTGGCTGGACGCAACCGGCTCAAGTATTCCTACGTCTGGGGATTTCTCGGCGTGTGCGGTTGCCTCTGGCTGTGGGGTTGGTTCAAGAACGGCCACGAATGGCTGGATCAGGCCAATTATATTTTTACGGCCTTCGCGTTGCACACGGTAATCAAACTTTGGGTAACGTCCGAGGCCTGCCATCGCTTCAACGAAGACCGCAACCTCGGGGCGCTCGAACTGCTTCTCTCCACGCCGATGACGGTGAAGGAAATCATCGGCGGCCAGTTGCTCGCCTTGCAACGCCAGTTCGCCGGGCCGGTGCTGGTCGTGCTGTTCGCCGACATCGTCATGTTTTTTGCCGGCTGGCACAAATCGGTCGCGCAGGACAAACCGTATTGGGCTTTGCTCTTCGTGGCGGGAATGACCGTGTTCGTGCTCGATCTGGTGGTGTTGAGCTGGGTCGGCATGTGGCTTGGGTTGATCAGCAAACGCGCCAACCGCGCCTTCAGTGGCACTTTTGTGCGCGTGATGGTACTTCCGTGGTTGTTCTTCGCTCTCATCAAGATGGGCATCGCGATCCTGGAGCAGACGAATAAAATCCGACTGCTCCGCTCATTCAACCATCAGAACCAAGACCTGTTTGTGCTGGTACTGTGGTTTGCCCTTTCCCTGCTGATGGCACTGTTCTTCGGCCTCACCGCCTGGTGGAAGCTGCGCCATCAATTCCGCACCCGCGCCATGGAGCGCTACTCGCACGAAGCGCGGGACAAGGGATGACCGTCATTGATACCGGCGATGCCAGTCAACGATGGAGGTGTGTAGCACGGCTGAATCAGACTGAGTCTAGCGGTGGCGGAAGGTAATGCGGGCCTTGCCCAGATCGTAGGGAGACATTGAGAGATCCACCTTGTCGCCGACGCTGATGCGGATGAAATGTTTTCGCATTTTGCCGGAAATATGGGCGAGCACCTCGTGGCCGTTGGGGAGGCCGACGCGAAACATAGTGCCGGGCAATACCTGTGTCACCGTGCCGGAGATTTCAATGGCTTCTTCTTTAGACATGCCAGTAAATGTGCTGCGGACGATGAGGAATGCGGCCCCGGAAATCAAGCCGTTTTCATCTGCACTGCTCGCCGCCAGGCCGTGTGAAAAAATCAAATTGGACAACGGGACACGAGCCGTTAGTCTTGGCCGCGCGTGATGCAAAAGAGTCCTTTGACGGCCATCTTGTTGACGGTGTTGCTGGTGAATGTGCTGGCGACTGCCGCGCTGGCCTTTGGCTATATCTGGCAGATGCGCGAGGCGCAACGGCTCCAGGCGCAGATCAATATCATCAACCAAACCCGGAACCTGGTCCAGACGCTCGCGAATGAAGCCTTGGAATACAGCAAGCGAAATCCAGGCATCGATCCACTGTTGCAGTCGGTCGGTTTGAAAGCCCCGAAGCCCGTTCAGCCTCCGCCGCCTGCAAAGCCCGCAGGCAAATAAATCCATGACTTCACCCGAACAATCCGGCGGCGCGACAAACCCCGATCAGCGTCTGGAGGCATTGGAAGCGGACTGTCGGGCGATGCGGCTCCAGTTTGTGGTGGCGTTGGTAACCTTGATCGTATTTTGCGCGAGCTTGAACGCTTTTTTATTCCGGCAGACTAGCAATGTGCGCAAGCAGACGAGCGAAGCCGGGAAATTTGTGGCCAACTTTAACACCAACACCGCGCCTTCACTGGCCATTTTCGTCGGGCGCTTGCAGGATTACGCCAAACGCGATCCCGAATTTCAAAAAGTGCTGTCCCGATATATCACTCCTGCCAGCGCTCCCGGCACGGTTCCGCCTGCGGCCGCGCAGCCGTTCGGGAAATAATTCACCCGGCCTGCCCCGGCATTGTTGATTCAAGGCTTCGGCAGGTCGATCGGTTCCAAAGGCGTTCCGCAGTTGGAGCAATACTTCGCCTGCGGCGGGCTGTTCACCGCGCATACCGGGCAGGCGATATGAGCGTTCTTGTGTCGGCGATGAATGATGAGGTTGCGGATGTACGGAATCCAGGTGAAGGCGTAAGCGAAGATAAACACCGAATCATTCTTGTAAAAGACGGCGTACGCCAGAAGCAGAAGCGAGCCGATCAAACTGAGCCACCAGAAGGCCGCAGGAACCACCACTTGCTTGCGCTTTTCGGTGGCGTACCATTGCACCATGAAGCGGGAAAAGAAGACGCCGTTGCCCAGCCAGCCGATTACCTTCCACAAGTTCCAGTCGATGCCGAGAAACTTGTCGTGGTGCCAAAGCAGGCTCGCCAAGAAATCCATACGGGACGAAAA
Source organism: Limisphaerales bacterium (assembly GCA_046593035.1). GTDB lineage: Bacteria > Verrucomicrobiota > Verrucomicrobiia > Limisphaerales > JAYTXL01 > JAYTXL01. The sequence continues at coordinate 27,826 of JBKJSC010000048.1, forward strand.
CTAAGCCGCCGCCGCATTCGCGACAAATGAAATCGGGGTACGACCTGAGCAAGGTCAGGACAGCCGAGCACCAAGCCGGGGACGCGGCGGGATTGCCGGCAAACTATTTTTCATCGAGAAGCTTCTCCACCTTTTTGGTCAAATCTTCGCGGCCATTTAGATCGCGCAGATTCCCATTTTTGTCGATGAGCCACATCGCGGGGATGCTGTTGATGCCAAACTCCACGGCGAATTTGTTTTGCCAGCCTTTGCCGTCGAAATATTGCGGCCAGGCCAGCTTCTCCTTTGCGATGAACTGCGTGAGTGCCGTCTTGTTCTCGTCGAAACTCAGGCCGATGATTTCAAAACCTTTCGGGCTCAGTTTTTCATAAGCTGCCTTGACGTTCGGCAGTTCGGCTACGCACGGGCCGCACCACGTCGCCCAAAAATCAATCAGCACCACCTTGCCGCGCAACTTGGCCAGATCGATTTCGCGTCCGTCCACGGACGTGAACTTGATCGGCACCGGTTTGCCCACGAGATTCAATTTCTTGAGTAGCAGCTTGGCCGCCTCTTTGACCGTCGGCGGTGCCGCCGGGCTGTCGGCGACTTCCTGGGCCATCGCGCGAGCGTTGCCGCCGCCAAAGGCGGTGGAGGCATCCGCGAGTTCCAGCAGCATCTGATAAACTTCCGTGCGCTTCGGGAATTCCTGTTGCAGGGAGCGCACCCCCTTTTCATATTCGGCGACCACCGCAGCGGTGCCTTCCGTCTCGCGGCTGTTCGCCTTGGTTTGAACTGATTTAAGGCGGATCTTGAAGCGCTCTTCTTCGCTGAGGTTTGGGTTTTTCAACCGCTCCGCCTCCAAGACCTGCAATCGCGCGAGCCGGTTGGTGTTGCCGAACTGCATGGCGGAGGACAGCAATTCGAACTCCCGTTCGCGCGCCTTGGCAGCGTGGGTGTCTTTGGGAAACCGCGTGTAAAAATCCTTCGCTTGATCGGCCGACTTGACGGCGTGCTCGCCCAGCAGCACGCGGAACTTGGCGATCTCCTCCGGTGTGGGGCGTTTCGTGCGCCAGGCTTCAGGCGGTGTGGGCCGCTGACTGGCTTTCTCAAATACGCTCCACGCCTTGTCCGCGTCGGCGGCATCGGTTTGGGCGGAAACGCGCGCGCCGACCAGCAGGCAAGCGAGTGTCGCGCGGCAGATCATAGGAATCGCGCGACGGTAGGAATTCTTTTTCGTGTTCATAAGGTCAAAATAGTGGCGGGTTTTCTATGCGCTCCCCGCTTCCGAGGCAAGCTTAGATCCGGAAGAGCGCTGCGCCTCTTGTTCGGCCCGCGCGGCTTTGCGTGCCGCTTCCAATAAAATTGCGCACGGTTCCAAACAGGGAATCACGCTTTTTCCCTCGGCAGCGTCTGGCGTCAATCCGGTGACGCTCCAGAGCCGTTGCTTCAGGCAGGCCGCCGGGGCACAGGTGACGCGGATGGTTTGCGCCGCTTGCTCGTCGGTCAACAGGTGAGCGATCCGGTACATACCTGTCTGTCGCTGTGTGGACGCGCGATAATGCGTCACGGGTGGTCGCGTGGATTGCGCCGCAAACCAATCCGCAAGCGCGCCAGGATAAAAGTGGTTCAGTGCCGTTTCCAAAGCGGCTTCCGTCGGAATCACGGAGCGCCAGCCCGCCGCTAGGTCGGGCGCGGCTTTGAGCGGGCGAAACACGCCGCTCGCGGTGAACTGGGCGAGCAAACGCAATTCACTGAGGGCAACGGCGCGCAATGATTCCGGGGCGGCTTCGCGCTCGGACACGTGGCGGAGTTCAAACCCCGATCCGCTCCGGCGAATCAACACTTGTCCGAATGTTAGTTCGTTGCCGAGCCGGGTGACGAAGGCTATCAAGGCCGGATTTTCAAATGTAAACACGGAAGCGAAGGCTAATCGTTTGCCCGAGTTTGAAAATGGAAATTTCCGCATGCCAGAAAAGAGTTGTCGGCCCTGCGCGCCGAGGGCATTACCTAGCCATGAACTTTTTGCTTGCCGGAGTTATCGGGCTGATCAGCGGCGTCACCAGCGGTTTGTTTGGCGTGGGCGGCGGCGTGGTGATGGTGCCCGCGATGATGTTGCTGATGAAGATGGATCTGAAAGTGGCCATCGCCACCTCGCTCGTGGTGATTATTCCAACCGCGCTCACCGGTTCGATTCAGAACCACGCGCTCGGCAAAATCAACTGGCCCGTGGCGTTCTCCATCATCCCTATGGCGATGATCGGCGGTTGGGCTGGCACATTGCTCAAAGAACAGATTCCGACGGGCAATCTCAAACAGGCGTTCGGCGGATTCCTCGTGCTGGTTGGACTCAAGCTGATTCTCTCCAAATAGACCGCACCACGTTTGCGGGCGCACGCGCTGAACAACGTCATCCTCCGGCCACGATCTTGACAATTTCCAGCCGGTCACCCTTGTGAAGTTGACGCTTTCCAAACTCTGAGGGCGCGACGGCTTCGCCGTTGTGCTCCACCACCATGCTGCGCGGTAAAAGATTTTGCGCGAGGAGAAAGTCTTCGATAGAGCAGGGGAGGCTGGCCGCGATGGGCTGGCCGTTGGCGGTGATGGTTGGTGTGCTCACGAAAACAAATTGTCGAATTCGTTGTGCGTTCCAATCCAAATCCATTCGATTGTGTCTCCGGTTCGCACACCCACCGCACGGTATTGGTCGTTGACGCGAACCGACCATACGTTTTGGTGTGCTTGAAGTTTTTTGAAGCGAAGCGAGGGATGATTTGGATCTCTTTCAAAAAGCCGCCACGCCAATTTCGCCCGTGCTTGGACCGAGGGCGGCAGCCGGGCATAGGCGCGCCAGAAGGAAGGGCGAACCTTGGAGATCACAGTTTGGAGGGATCGAGCGGCTCGGCGGGACTTTCCCGCAGCGCCTCGGCGACAAAGGCGTCGAACTTCGGGCGCGGAAGCGCCTCCGCGATGATGCGCTCCCAGGCGGCGTCACCGGCCTGCTGTTGAAGGAAGCGCGCAAAATCCACGACCTCCTGCGCGCGTTCATCGGGCAATTCGCGGAGAATCTCCGCCAACTCATGAGTCATTGCAGCCATGTGACGAAGTTAGCGTAACCAATCTCTTCCGGCAAGCGCGTGTTCCACCACCACGCTGCGCGGCAAAAGATTTTACGCGAGCAGAAAGTCTTCGATGGAGCAGGGGAGCGTGGCTGCAATGGGCTGGCCGTTGGCGGTGACGAAACCTATTTTCAAGGTTGAATAGATTGGTCTGAAATGTTTGTTCCCAAGCTGCTAAGGGGTACGAAGCTGGAGAGATCCAACGCCATGAACTCCGCCGGCGAAATCAGGCCTGTGTTTCCATCTGAATAACCAACTGCATGAGCTGGGTTTTTGCGATACAAATTCCAAAGAGCTGGTTGAGGAACATTCTCGAATGGTCTTTCACAAGCGATTACAACCAGCCGTGAGGGGCTAGGGTTTGTGAAATTGGTTCTGACCAAGAAATCTGCCCTGAGAATCCAATGGCTTTTCGTCAGCTTTGAAGCCGTTGATCTGTCTGCTGTTCCAAACTTGGAAATGTCGAATTGTCCGTCCTTGGTAGCCAAGCGCGTTAATAGAGTAAATTTTTTACATGCATAAAGCGCGTATGAGTTGCCACCGCAGTTTGTTGGCGAAATTAGTGCCGGCAAGATCAGCCCTACGACCGTAGCAGTCACAAGAGCCAAGCCAATTCTGATGATAGTTTTCTTCGTCATTGTTGTTCAAGTTGTCAACACCGTGTCCCAATCTTTCCACACCGGTTCGTAGCCGAGCTGGCGGATCAGTCCCGCCATTTGCTCCGGCGTGCGATCATCGGCGATTTCAAACTGTCCCGTCGCATTCGTCGCCCGCTGCGCCACGGCGGCCCATTCGCTCGCGCCGGAGGCCAGTTCCACAATGCGTCCGCGTTCGGTGCGATGAATCTTGTCCTTGCC
>JBKJSC010000064.1:0-9450 GCA_046593035.1 Limisphaerales bacterium
CCGGCGCAGCGGGTGAGCCAGCCGATGATCGGCCAGCTTCGCACCTCGCTTTTGCTGACGAAGATGAGCGGCTGCTGCGCGGCCAGCACCGGAATGTCCAGGTAGCTGAGGTGATTACAGACGACCAAACCGCCCGCAGGCGGAGCACCCTGCGACGTGACGCGGACGTGCAGAGCGCGTAAAAATTGCGCGCCCCAACGCTGGCTCCAGCGGGCACGAGTCGCGACCGAACGCGAACGACCGGTCAGCCAGACGTTGAACGTGTAATCCAGCAACGCCGCCGCCGCCACGGCGCAAAAGCAGACGAGGCGGACGCACACACGTAACGGGTGTTGCTTCATGGCCGGAGTTGTAATTCAAACATCTCCATAAATCGAGCGCTGGTTCCGTCGGTGAAAGACATCGCGTCGTTCCAGACTGCTTGCGTTGCGACTTTGGTCAACCGCGAGTCAGGTCAAATACCTTTCGACCGTTTGCGGCGGGAGCGATTGCAAGTCCAGAAACGTCAGGAAGTCGATGGTCTTGAATTCGCGGTCGAGGACGGGCGGGCCGCAGATTTTTGCGCCGAGCGAGAGATAGGCGGCGAGCAGCTTCGGGACTTTGGGCGCATGGGGAGCCACCACCTCCAGCGGGCAGGCGACTGCCGGGAGCGGCTGAGTTCGCCACGCCGGGGCCACGAGGTGCTTGCGCTGGAAGTGGGCATACATCGCCGCGCCTTCCGCCGGATCTTGCGATGTGAGCGAGCTGCAACCGATGAGATAACGCGCGCCGTGTTCCTTCGCGTAGGCGGCGATGCCCTTCCAAAGCAGGCTCAACACGGCGAGGTTGCGGTGATCTTGGTGGACGCAGGCGCGGCCCAGTTCGATCAACTCCGCGCGCAGCGGTTCGTAGGGCGCGAAATCAAATTCCTGCGCGCTGTAATAACCGCGGTTGGCCGCCGCCTTCGTGCCCGACTGCAAGCGGTAGGTGCCGACAACCGTGCGCGATTCCAACTCCTCCGCGAGCAAATGGTCGCATACGTCATCGAAGGGATCGGCGTCCAGCCCGGTGGCGAAGGAGCCGGGTAGGCCTTCGTTCAACTCCACATTGAACACGGCAAAGCGCAGGGCTTGCGCCGCGCGCACTTCGTCCGCGTCACGCGCGAGGCGCAGGTTGTACGCGAGCTGGGCGTCGGCGCGGGCCAAAATGCGCTCGCCCACGATTTTGAGCGCGGCTGGACTGGGTTCAGATTCACTCACCGTGCAGGGAAGGCTAAGAGTTTTCATACGACAAGTCGATGGTTTTTCCGTGCCAATGTGGTGACGAATTCGGTGGCGCGGCGAAATCTTTTTCCTCCATTTCTTCGGCCTCCTGTTGCACGAAGGCGTAACCGTATTGCGTGAACCCGCTCGCGGTGGCGAAGAGCAGCCCCTGGCGGCGCGGACTTTCGTTGAGCAGGCTTTCCATCAATTTGAGGCTGAAGGGAACCGCCGCCTTGATGAGTTCGGGATCGTCGTCGTCGGCGAAGGTCGTGCCGCCGCCGGCCAGCGCGTCGCCGATTTTGTTGACGGCCATCCGTTTGATGGAACAGCCGGTCGCCGTGCTGGCCAGCAGCGCGGCGAGGAGGAGATTGAGCGTGGCGCGGGAAGCCCGCTTACGGTTTGGAATGGTTTGAATCGTTCTCATAATCGTTCGTACGGTTGATTCGTTCGAGGGCCAGAGTTCTTTCAAAATATTTTTCGCGGAATGCCCGTTCACGCGGCGAGCAATTCCGATGTGGGTTCTGCCCGGCGGCCAAAGTTCGGAGAATATCTCAACCGGCGTTTGAACTGTCGGCGTCGCTCGGAGGTTTCGTCGGCGTTGTAGATTTTCTTCACGAGGCCCATGAAGCCGGCTTGCAATTCGGTGGCGGTCATGTTCTTCGGGTGAAAGTTGATGTCGAAGAGCGTGCAAAGATCCCACGCGCGGTCGCGGAGGATGCGGCCCTCGGCCTTGAGCCGCGCGTACAGCGGCGTGCCGGGAAACGCGGTGAGAAAGGTGACCTGCACTTCGTAAAGCCCGGAGGCGCGCACGAAGCGGAAGACCTCATCGAAATCGTCTGGCGTGCTGCCGTCGAGGCCGAGGATGAAGCAGCCGTTCACGGTGACGCCGTAGGACTGAATCTTTGCGATGGCGGACAGATACTTTTCGTGCTGGCGGATTTTCCAATTCGCGTTCGTCTCCAGGCCGTCGAGGCTGGCGCGGCGTGGGCTTTCCAGACCGATGAGCACCTGCTGACAGCCGGCATCGCGCATGAGGGCGAGCAATTCGTCGTCCTCCGCCACGCGCACGTCGGCCTCGGTGAACCAGCGCACGCGTTCCTTCGCCAACTCGCGCAGGAGCGCTTTGTAGTGCTCACGGTGGACGAAGCTGTTGTCGTCGGCGAACTCGATGAACGGGCGCGGCCAGATTTTTTTAATTTCGCGAATCTCGGCGATGACCTTCTCCACCGGCTTCAGCTTGTAGCGCGACGTGAGCAGGATGGAACTCGCGCAGAACTCGCACTTGTGCGGGCAGCCGCGACTGGTCTGCACGGTGATGCGGTTGTATTTCTCCGGATCAAGCAGATCGAAGCGCGGCATCGGCGCGTCGCGCAAATCATACTGGCCGCGCGGCCATTGCGTGTAAAAGGGCTGCAAGTCACCGCGCTCGAAGTCGGCCAGCACCCACGGCCAGACGGGTTCGCCCTCGCCCACGACGACGCTGGTGCAATGTTCCTTCGCTTCGTCGGGCAGCGAGGTGACGTGCAGCCCGCCCATGACGACAGGAATGCCCTTGGCGCGGTAGTGGTCGGCGACTTGGTAGGCGTCGTAAATTTGCGCCGAAAGCGAGGTGAGCGTAACAAGATCGAAATGCGTCGGCAAGTCGGGCAGTTGTTTCAGGTCGGCGATCTCGTGGTACTCGACCTCGAACGTGCGCGGTGTCAGCCCGGCCAGCGTGAGCAAGGAGAGGCTGGGCAGCGACGCGATGACTTTGCTGCGCTCGATGAAACCGGGCAGTGTGAGACCGGCAGCGAGAAGTTCCGGGTTTTGTGCCCGGACGCCGCTCATGGCAATGAATCCAATTTTCATAATTTGGTGATCTCCCAGAGGGTTAAGGTTGCGCCGGTGATGAGGCTCAACACGGGGACGGCAAACGCGTGTCTCCAGCGCGGACTGAGGACCATCAGCCCACAACAAATCGGCATCGTGATGGCACCGACGACAAACAGCCACGAGGCAACAGAGACGGAAAAGGTAATTGCAGGGAACGCCCGCACCGCGAAGTAAAACATCAAGTTCACCATCGCCAGACCGAAGAACGAGATATGGCCGAGGCGAATCATTCGGCGCGGGTAGCTCGTGTAGCCGCCGAGCCAGTTTTCCTGGTGGAATTTCAAGCCCATGAGCATGCCGGAGACGAAGCCCAGCAGCAGGCCCACCCAGGCCAGGAACAAATTGATGTGCGGAACGGAGAATTTCATTTTGGACCTCGCCTCAGTAAATCATTTTGAACAGGCCGAAAGTGAACCAGCCCAGCAGCGCACCCGCCGGCAAATCCACGACGTAATGCTGTTTGGTGAAGAGGCAGCTCAACGCGATGAGCATCGGAAACGCGAATACCCACGGCCCGATGAAGGGCAGCAGATGCAGCGTAGTCAGCGTCGCCACCGAAGTGTGCATGCTTGGAAAGCTGTTGGAGCGGGCGTCGAAACTTTGCACGAACGCGAGAAAGCGTTCCGAACGTCCGCGACGAGCGTTACCCACGCGCCACTCGGCGGGCGTGGCCACGGGGAAAAACGTGAAGAATGCCATTTGAAAGCCGAGCAGCAGCATGAAGCTGATCGCCACGTAGAGAAACTGGCGCGGCGAGGCCACGACAAGGTTGATATAGACGATGACGGGGTAGTAGAGAAAGCTGTAGATCCAAACCCAGCGCGGCCGGTACGGGATGCGGTCGTCCAAGGCCAGCCGCAATTCCCGGGGCGCGGTCAGATGGTTGCGCTGGCACCAGAAATAGAACTGGTAGATCCCCACGATCAGAAAAACGCTGATGATCAATTGCACGATGCGGTCGGTGAGTGGCATAGGTTTTATTTGTTGCCCGTTCATAACTCACCTTGCTTCGCGCGCGTTAATTGATAAAACTGCGCTTACCATCGGTAAAACCAATCTATGAACATTCACCACCTGGAGTTGTTCTATTACGTCGCGCGCCACGGTGGCATCAGCGAGGCAGTGCGCAATATCCCCTACGGCATCCAGCAGCCGGCGGTCAGCGGGCAGATTTTGCAACTGGAGGATTTTCTCGGCGTCACGTTGTTTCAGCGCCGGCCGTTCGCGCTCTCACCGGCAGGGGAAAAACTCTACCGCTACATCGAGCCTTTCTTCGCCAACCTTGACGCGCTGACCACGGAAATACAGGGCGGAACCGTCCATCAAATTCGCATCGGCGCTTCGGAGGTGGTGCTGCGCGATCACCTGCCGGAATTTGCCCGCACCGTCCGTAAGAAATTTCCCAACCTGAGGATCGCATTGCGGGAGGGCTATCATCGGCAACTGGAAGGGTGGCTGATGAATCAGGAAATCGACCTCGCCGTGACCGTGGCGGGCACCAAATCCGCGCGCGGCATCCATTCCATCACCCTGGCGGAACTGCCGCTGATTCTGCTGGTTGAAAAAAGCAGCCCGTACACCTCGGTCGAGCAATTGTGGAAACAGGATCGCATTGCCGAACCGCTCATCTGCCTGCCCGCCGCCGAGCCGGTCTGCAAATATTTCCAGCAGGGCCTGCATGAGCGGGGCATCGACTGGTTTCCCAGCTTCGAGGCCAGTTCAGTGACGCTGATCACGACCTACGTGGGCAGTGGCTTTGGCATCGGGCTGGCCGTCGCGCTGCCCCGGACAAAGCTGCCGCCCACGGTGCGCGCGCTGCCGTTGCCGGGCTTCGCCCCGGTGGTGATCGGCGCGCTTTGGTGCGGCAAACCGACGCCCGTGTGCAAAACCTTTATGGAGGAAATGCAATTGCAGGCGAAACAATTGACGGGACAATTCAAATAGTCATCCCGCCCAGTCACGCTGCTTCCTCCGGCCACTGTTGAACTGCGCTATTGGGTTTGATCGTGACTTCCCGGCGTGTTCCCGGCAAAGTTGGTTCGTTTTGAACGCATGAAAAAAGCCGCGCATCCCACGTCCCGTTCCGGTCGCTTTGCCAGCGGCCCGGCGGCGGACGTCGCCCAATTTTCCGAGTCCATCTCCTTCGACTGGCGGCTATGGGAGCACGACATCATCGGCTCGCTTGCGCACGCCGACATGCTTGCCAAAATCGGCGTGCTGACGAAAGCCGAGGCGAAGGCCATCCGCGCTGGTCTCGAACAAATCGGCCAGGAAATCGCCGAGGGCAAATTTCAATGGAAGCCTGAGCTGGAAGACGTTCACATGAACATTGAGGCAGAGCTGACCCAGCGCGTGCCCGCCGGCGCGAAGCTTCACACCGGTCGTTCACGCAACGACCAGGTCGCGCTGGACATCCGGATGTGGCTGCGCGAGGAAATCGCCGCGCTGGCCGACGAACTTCGCTCCCTGCAAAAAGCGCTCATTGAACTCGGCGCGAAAAATTCCAGCGTAATCATCCCCGGTTACACGCATCTGCAACGCGCCCAGCCGGTTTATTTCGCGCATCACTTGCTGGCCTACGTGGAAATGCTGGAGCGCGACCACGGGCGGCTGGCGGATTGCTTTCAGCGCGCGAACGTCTGCCCGCTCGGCAGCGGGGCCATTGCTGGCAGCACGCTGCCGCTCGACCGCGAGTTCGTGGCGAAACTGCTCGGCTTTGTGGACGCCAAAGGCAAGCCGCGTCTCACGCAAAATTCCATGGACGCCGTGAGCGACCGCGATTTCGCCGTCGAGTTTTGCGCTGCGGGCGCGTTGATCGCCGTGCATTTGTCGCGTATGGCGGAGGACGTCATTCTCTGGGCCAGCAGCGAGTTTAATTTCATCAAGATCGCCGACGCCTACACCACCGGATCATCGCTGATGCCGCAGAAGAAAAATCCCGACGTGGCGGAACTCACGCGCGGCAAATCGGCCCGCGTCATCGGTAACCTCGTTTCGCTCCTCACGTTGTTGAAGGGACTGCCGATGACTTACAATCGCGACTTGCAAGAGGACAAGGAGCGGCTCTTCGACACCGCCGACACCGTGCGCGCGTGCGTCCGTCTCATGGCTGCAATGCTCGGTCACACCAGCGTCAACGCCGCCGCCTGCGCTGCCGCCGCGCGCGATCCGTTGCTGCTCGCGACTGATCTTGCCGATTATCTCGTGCGGAAAGGAATGCCGTTTCGCCAGGCGCATCACGTCGTCGGTGCCGTGGTCGCGCTCGCGGAAAAATCCGGCCAGCTGCTCGACCAACTCACGCTGGCGGATTTCCAAGGTGTGGACAAAAGCTTCGGTCGCGACGTGATGGAGGTTTTTAATTTGGGAAAAGCCATGTCCCGTCGCCAGCTTGCCGGTGCGCCGGGGACGAAAGAAGTAAGCCAGCAACTGGCCAAGTGGCGGCAGTTGCTCGCCTAACCACGAACGGTCCTGATGTCCCGCACGCCTGATGAACTCCTGACCCGTCTGCTCCGGGATGTCTCTCGCTCTTTTTACCTGACTCTGCGCGTGCTGCCCGCTGCGGTGCGCCCACAAATCAGCCTCGCCTATCTGCTCGCCCGCGCCACGGACACGATTGCCGACACGGAGATTGTTCCGCTGACCGAACGGGGGACGGCGCTGGACGTGTTGCGCGCGCGCATTTTGGGGACCAGCTCGGCACCGCTGAATTTTGGCGCGCTGGCCGGTCGCCAGGGTTCCATCGCCGAGCAAGTATTGTTGGAACGCTGCGAGGAAGCGTTGGCGGTGTTGAATGGATTTCAACCAGTCGATCAGCAACGCATCCGCGACGTGCTACAAATCATCACCAGCGGCCAGGAACTGGACATGACCCGTTTCGCCGGAGCGAGTGAAAAAAACATCGTCGCGTTGAACACCGACGACGAACTGGATGACTACACGTATCGCGTCGCCGGTTGCGTCGGGGAATTCTGGACAAAGATTTGTCGCGCCCATGTGTTCCCCACTGCGCCGCTCGATGACGCTGCGTTGTTGGTGGACGGAGTTCGTTTCGGCAAAGGATTGCAACTGGTGAACATCTTGCGCGACCTGCCCAAAGATTTACGGCAAGGCCGGTGTTACCTGCCGGCGGAACGGTTGCGGGGCGTGAACTTGACGGCGGCGGATTTGCTGGAGCCGGCGAACGCCGCGAAATTCCAACCGGTCTATGACCATTTTCTCGCCCTGGCCCAAACCCATCTGACGGCGGGATGGGCGTACACCAATGCACTGCCCCGCGGCTCCGTGCGGGTGCGTTTGGCGTGCGCGTGGCCAATTCTGATCGGCATGGAAACTTTGAAAAAATTGCGCACGACCAACGTGCTCGACCCGCGGCAACGCATCAAAATCAACCGCGTGGAAATTCGCCGGATTATGGTGCGTTCTCTCCTCTATTACCCTTGGCCAGGGGCGTGGGCGAATCTTCTGTCCAAGGGCTAAAAGGCCCCAGACGGAAATCATTGCATCGGAAACTGATTTTCGGTAGAAACCGGGGTGTATGCACATACGCAAATCCGTTTTCGCTGTCGTCGCGGTCTGTTTTGGCCTGTGTTTGGCCCTCCCCGCGCAGACTAGTTCCACTCAACAAGATAAGGCCGCCGCACCGCAGACCGCCGAGGAAAAGGCGAAGGTGAAGGCCGAGGCCAAACGAAAAGCCGAGGAAAAACGCCTGGCCGATGCCGCCGCAAAAAAGGCTAGGGCCGACGAAGAAGCCCGAAAAGCCAAAGCCATCGCCGAAGCTAAAAAAGCCGCCGACACCGCCCGGAAGGAAGCGGAGGCCCGACAGAAGGCCGAAGCCAAAGCCAGCGCTACCGCCAAGAAAGAAGTCAAGGGCGCGGACGTCAAGACCGGTGACGCCAAAGCCGAAGCCAAGGCCAAGGCCGAAGCCGATGCCAAAGCCCGCCGCGACGCGGAAGCTAAAGCGGCCGCCGAGAAAAAAGCGCAAGCCGAGATTCAGAAGAAGCAGCAAGCCAAACTAAAGGCCGAGGCGGACGCCAAGAAAAAAGCGGAAGCCGACGCCAAGAAAAAGGCGGACGAACGACGGTTGGCAGAACAACGCGCCCAAAAAGCTTCCGGCCAAAAAACAACCGCCGCCAAGGGTGCCGCTTCCAGCAAATCTAAAACCGACGCAGCTGCCAAAGCCGCGCCTGCGCCCGGTGGTGCTCCCCGTCCGGTGGCGCAATCTCGGGCTAGGACAGAAGCCGAATCCAAGGCCAGCACCCTCGCTCTGATTCGCGATGAATCGATCATCAAGGCGGAGGCCGATGCCAAAGCCCGGAGCCTTGCAAAAATTCGTGAATCAGCCTTGTTGAAGGCCGATGCAGACGTTGCCCGGCAGGCCCAGGCCAAAGGTAAGGGTGACACCAAATCCGGCAAAGGATCCAAAGTCACGGCTAAACCCAGCGATGAAGCCCGCAAGAAAGCCGCCGCCGAAGCCAAGGCCAAAGCTGAAGCTCAAGCTAAGGCCAAAGCCGAAACCAAAGCCCGTGACGAAGCCCGCAAAAAATCCGAAGCCGAGGCAAAGAAGAGCAAACCCAAGGCCGAACCCAAGGCTGAACCCAAGGCCGAACCCAAGGCCGAACCCAAGCCCAAGACGGATTCCAAACCCGCAACCGAGTTGAAACCGGATGGCGCACAATCCAAGATGAAATCGGAGGAACGGCGCCAGGCCGAGGCCGCGGCCGCCGCCGAAGCCAAAGCTCGTGAAGACGCTCGCAAGAAAGCCGACGCTGACGCCAAGGCCAACCGCGCTGCCGTTGAAAAATCCCGTGCCGAAGCGCGCGCCCTGGCGGCCGCCAAAGCAGCGGAGGAAGCCAAAGCCCGCGAAACGGCCCGCAAGAAGGCCGACGCTGCCAAAGGCAGTGAATCCCGCGTGACGCCTGAAGCTCCCAAGGTGAAGATGGACACGAAGGCGGGTGACGAGGCGAAGAAAGCCGAGGATGCCCGGCTGAGAGCAGAAGCCGTTGAGCGGGGCAAGGCCTACGAGCAGTCGATGAAAGCACAAAAATCCAAGCCGGCGGCTGAGGCCCGGGCAAAAGCCGAAGTAAAACCCAAGGTGGACACCAAGGCGAGTGACGAAGCCAAGAAAGCGTCCGCTGCGGCCAAAGCGCAGGCGGAAGCGCAGAAGCGTGCGGATGAAAAGCGCGCCGCCGATGAGCAGGCGCGTGCGAAGGCGATGGCCGATGAGCAGGCCAAAGCGAAGAAAGCCGCCGAAGCGAAAGCGAAATCTGATGCGAAGCCCAAGGTGGACACCAAGGCGAGTGACGAAGCCAAGAAAGCGTCCGCTGCGGCCAAAGCGCAG
>JBKJSC010000080.1:0-8045 GCA_046593035.1 Limisphaerales bacterium
CACCAAGTGGCCCGTCTCGGCAGCGGTCACGGCGGCCTCGATGGTTTCCAAGTCGCGCAACTCACCCACCAGAATTATGTCCGGATCCTGGCGCAAGGCACGGCGGATCGCCTCCGCGAAACTCGGCACATCGATGCTGACCTCCCGTTGCGTGACCACGGCCTTCTTGTGCTTGTGGTAAAATTCAATCGGATCCTCAATGGTGATGATGTGCGCCTCGTCCCGGGTCTCGTTCAAGATATTAATCATGGACGCGAGCGTAGTGGACTTGCCGGAACCGGTCGGTCCCGTCACCAAGATGAGTCCGCGCGGCCTGTTCAACAAGTCCTTGACCAGCGTGTGGGACAGGCCGATCTGGTCGATGGTGAGCAACTTGTTGGGAATCTGCCGGAGTACGAGGGCGAAATTGCCGCGCTCCTTGAACACGCTGCACCGAAACCGCGCCAGTTCGCCGAAGGCGAAACCGAAGTCCGCCCCGCCCTTGCTGCGCACGCTCTGAATATGATCTTCCGAGGTGATGCTCGTCATCATTTCCTCGGTGTCCTCGGGCGTGAGCGGCGGGCCTTCCACGCGCTCCAAGGTGCCGTTGGCCCGGATGACCGGCGGGATGCCCACGCGGATGTGCAAATCGCTGGCGCCTTCGTTGATCACCAACTGCAACAGGTCAGACATCGAATACGACATGGTGGTTTTTTTTACGGACGTTGTGCCGACGGGGTCGCTGACGTTGCGTGTGCAGCGACAGGCAACAGCGCCGACCTATTGTTGTTATAATTCCACATCAGTGGTGGTGGACCGGATGACTTCGTCCGGCGTGGTCAGGCCGGCGATTACTTTGCGCGCGCCGTCCTCGCGCAGGGTGCGCATGCCCATTTCACGAGCGCGGTTGCGCAACACGGAAGTCGGCACGCGGTCGTAGATCAACTTGCGCGCCTCGTCGTCAATGACGAAGATTTCAAACACGCCAAAACGCCCGCGGTACCCCGTCTTGTTGCAATCGTTGCAACCTTTGCCCTTCATAAAATTCGCTCCCGTCACGGTGGCCGGGTCAATGCCCAGCCCGCGCAATTCGGATTCCAGCGGCTGCGACGGCGCGCCGCAACGGCGACAGACTTTGCGCACCAGCCGTTGCGCCATCAACGCGCGCGACGAAGAGGCCACCAAAAACGGCTTGATGCCAATGTCAATCAAACGCGTCACCGCGCCGGGCGCGTCATTGGTGTGCAGCGTGGAGAAAACGAGGTGGCCCGTGAGCGACGCGTTAATGGCGATGGTGGCCGTTTCCATGTCGCGAATTTCCCCCAGCATCACCACGTTGGGTGCCTGGCGCAGCATGGAGCGCAACGCCGCGGCAAACGTCAACCCCACGACTTCGTTGACCTGCACCTGGTTGATGCCGGACAGGACGTATTCCACCGGGTCTTCCACCGTAATGATTTTGCGGTCGGGCCGGTTGATGTAGTTGAGGCAGGAATACAGGGTCGTCGTCTTGCCTGAGCCGGTGGGGCCGGTCACCAGAATGATGCCGTCAGGCAACCCGATGAGCCGCTCGAACGTCTGCTGGTCGTCCGTGAGAAAGCCCAATTCGGACAACCCCAGCTTCAAGCCCGTCTTGTCCAAAATACGCATGACCATGCTCTCGCCGTGGTTGGTGGGCAGGCACGACACGCGCAAGTCGATCGACTTGCCGCCGATCATCAATTGAATGCGTCCGTCCTGCGGGACGCGCCGTTCCGCGATCGACATGCCCGATTGAATCTTCAAACGGCTGATGATCGCGGCTTGCAGGCGTTTGGGCGGGTTCTTGACTTCCTGCAATACGCCGTCAATGCGATAGCGCACGCGGAATTTCCGCTCCAGCGGCTCCATGTGAATGTCCGAGGCGCGGGCCTTGAACGCCTCGACGATGATGCTGTTCACCAGTTTGATCAAGGGCGCGTCCGCGTCCACCTCGGAGCCGTCGTCGCCCGCTTCCAGCCCCTTGCCAATGGTACCCACATCGACTTCCCCCTCGGTGATTTGCTGAATCATCGTGCCGACGTTGTCATCGCTCGCGCCGTAGTAGCGGGTGATCGCCGCGTCAATCGCCTCTTCCGTCGCCACGCGGGTGTCCACGTCCAACTTCAACACGTGTTGTAGGCTGTCAATCGTGTCCAGGTCCGACGGATCGCTCACGGCCAGCGTGATGGATTTGCCGTGGCGAAAGATGGGCACCACCTTGAAACGCTTCGCCACGTCACGGCGGACGGCGGCGATGACGTCGTCCTCGATCCGCATGTCAGCCAGATCCACAAATTCCACGCCGAAGGCGGCGGCCTTGGCCTGGGTGACATTGATCGGTGAAATCATCCCCCGGGCCAGCAGCAAATCCACCAAACCCTCGCCTGTCTCGTCGGCAATCGCCTTCACCTGGTCTGCCTGCTCGTTGGATACCACCCCGGTATCCACCAAGGTATCGACTAAATAATTGTCTTTGGCCGACACAAGTTACCTTTGAAAAAATTGCATCACAAAACGCGCTTCACGGATAATTAAGCGGCAGCTTATCGGCCTATGATGGAATGTCAAACCCCGCCTGCGACCGCCGGAAATTATTCGGTTTGACAAATCGTCACCACCGCCGCCGTGAGCGCGGGTTGGGGAACAACCATGAACAGCCTACGACCGCTTAAATGATTTCCGTGATCGCCTGGCCGGCGTCGAGGATCGGAATCGGACGGCCCGCGTTGTCGTTGAAGGTCTGTTGCGGGTCGATGTCGAGGACATGATAGACGGTCGCAAGCAAATCAGCGGGCGTTAGCGGACGCTCCGCCGGAAATTCGCCCTTGTCGTTTGTCGCGCCGACCACCTGCCCCGTGCGCAGACCGCCACCGGCCAGCATCACGGAAAACGCATCACCCCAGTGATCGCGCCCCGGAATCGCAATGCCCGGCTGGCCCTGGTTCAAGCGCGGCGTGCGCCCAAATTCACCCATTACGATCACGAGCACATCGTTCAACATCCGTCGATCAGCCAAGTCTTGCATCAGTCCACCCACGGCGGCGTCGAGCACGGGCAACTTGTAACCATGGCCCTTCTCAATGCCGGAATGATCGTCCCAATGCGGCATGTCCACCGTGACAAAACTTACGCCTGCCTCCACCAACCGCCGCGCCATCAAAGTATAATGCCCCCACGGCCCGCGCCCGTAACGGTCGCGCGTCTTGGCGCTTTCCTTGTCCATGTCGAACGCCGCCCGCGCCTTGTTCCCCAAAAGGAGATCCACCGCCTGATGCTGGTAGGCATCCATCGCCTCCATCGTCCCGCTTTTATCCAAATCGCGGCGAAAGTGATCCAACTGCGCCAGCAATCCCACGCGCTCAGTTGTCCGCGCGCTGTCACTGGCGATGTTTTCCAAAAACTTCGGCGGCTGCACCACCGACGTGTCGCTGGCGGCGAGATATTTCTGCGTGGAATTAACATCGAAAGGATTGAAAGCCGCACCCAGATACGCCGCACCCTGATAACCGGGAAACAAATACACGCTCTGCGCCGACGGCAGACCCACATACGCCGGAATCCCTGGCGCATTTGGGCCCTTCACCCGCGCCACATACGAGCCGACCGACGGAAATTTTTGCGGGAGGCTGATCGAGTTCGAACCATAACGGCCCGTGAGCATCCAATGCGCGGCCGCGAAATGGTCGCCGTTCTTGTGATGCATCGAACGGAGGAAAACCATTTTATCCGCGTGCTTGGCATGCTGTGGCAATTGCTCCGAAAGGCGGATGCCGGGAACGTTGGTCTCCATCGCGCGCCACGGCCCGCGATATTCCAGCGGCGCCTCCGGCTTGGGATCGTACGTTTCCATGTGGCTCGGGCCACCATCAAGCCAGATGAGAATCACCGATTTATTATTCCGCTTCGCCGCGCCTGATGCCTGCAACCGCAACCAATCCGCCGACGTCAACCCGAGCAAACCCATGAACCCTACCTTCAACGCCGAGCGACGCGCCATCCCCTGGCAATTTCGAGTGACGAAGCCATTTTGAATCTGAAGCATAGGATCACCACAATAGACACCCGGATCACCGGTAAATTCAAGGTAAAATCGTCACAACCTCAAAAACCCGAACGAATGGAAATCGTTGCCGGACCATGATCATTCGCTCCATTTCAACTCAAATGGTGTCTTTGGGGGGCTTTGTGTTGAAGAATCCGCGTCAGCCCGTTGCAAAAATAGTCAGCGGCAAGTCGCCTGCGCTACCCACCGGTATTACGCGAGGATCGGTTTCACCACCGCGCCATGCACGTCGGTGAGACGGAAGTATCGGCCCTGGAATTTGTAGGTCAATTTCTCGTGGTCGATGCCCAGCAGATGCAACACCGTCGCCTGAAAATCATGCACATGGACCGGGTCTTTCACCACGTTGTACGCAAAGTCGTCGCTCTCCCCATAACTGATCCCCGGTTTCACCCCGCCGCCCGCCATCCACAGCGTAAACGCATACGGATGATGGTCGCGCCCCAGACTTTTATAGTCATTGATGTCCCCCTGACAAAACGGCGTCCGCCCAAATTCACCGCCCCACATGACGAGCGTATCTTCGAGCAATCCACGCTGCTTCAAATCCTTCACCAGCGCGGCGCTCGCCTGATCAGTGTCGGTGCATTGAATCTTGAACTGCGACGACAAATTGCGGTGATGATCCCAACCCGCATGGAAAAGCTGCACAAACCGCACGCCCTTCTCGACGAGCCGCCGCGCCAGCAAACAATTGTGCGCAAACGACCCCTGCCGCAAAACGTCCGGCCCATACGAATCGAGCACACTCTTCGGTTCCGTCGTGAGATCGGCCAGCGCCGGCACTGACGCCTGCATCCGGTAGGCCAGCTCGTACTGCGTGATCCGCGTCGCAATCTCCGGATCGCCAAATTCCTTCAGCTTGAGCTCGTTCAACTTCGCCAGATCGTCGAGCAACCCGCGGCGCACCGGACGGCTCATGCCCTCGGGATTTGAAAGGTAGAGCACTGGATCACCGCTCCCGCGAAATTTCACGCCCTGAAATTTCGACGGCAAGAAGCCGCTTCCCCAATAAAAGTCGTAGAAGATTTGCCCACAGGTCGCTTCTTTGTCGCGCGAGGTCATCACCACGAACGCCGGAAAATCCTGCGTGTCGCTGCCCAAGCCATACGTGGCCCACGCGCCCATGCTGGGACGGCCGGGCTGCTCCGCGCCGGTGAGAAAAAATGTGATGGCCGGGGCGTGGTTCACCGCGCCGGTGTGCATCGACTTGATGAAACACAAATCGTCCGCGATGGACGCGGTGTGCAGCATGAAATCGCAGACCCACGCGCCGCTCTTGCCGTATTGCTTGAACCCGGTGAACGCCGGCAGCACGGCCTTGCTCTTCTGCCCCGCGGTCATCGTCGAGAGCCGCTGGTTTTTATGCACCGATTCCGGCAATTCCTGGCCGCGCATTTTTTCCATGCCCGGCTTGTAATCGAATAAATCCAGGTGCGGCGGCGCGCCATTCTGCAGCAGATAAATAACCCGCTTGGCCTTCGGCGCCAAATGCGGCAAGCCCGGCAGGCCGCCGAATTTCCCCGCCCCCGGAACCGCCGCCTTCTTTGCCGACGCAGCGAACAAATCCTCATTGAGCAACGCCGCCAACGCCGCCGTGCCGATGCCCACCGAGCTGCGGCCAAAGAACTGGCGGCGGTTTATGAGCAGATGTTTTTGCAGCAATGGATTCATTTCGTGTTCATCTGATAGCGTAGTAGCTCGCGGAATTCAAAGAATCTTCCGATCATCACTCCTTCGCACCCTGTTTACGAAGCAGCTTCGCAATCCACGTTAACTTCCCCCTGCCCGGCCAATCATTTTTTGCAGCCTTTCTTTCAGCCCGTCGGCGCGGCGTTTCACCCGCCTCGTCTTTGGCATTGATATCGGCGCCTCTTTTCAGCAGCAGAAGAATGATATTTTCCTGACCACCATCAACGGCCCAATGCAGAGCGGTTGAGCCTTCATATCCGGGTGCGTCAACTTCAGCGCCACGAGCCAAGAGCAACTCAACGAGAACCTTATTGCCATGGAATGCTGCTGACTGAAGTGGGGTTTTACCGTTGTTAGCCTTCGCATTGGGATCTGCCTTATGATCCAAAAGCATTCTTACGATGGCCGGAATCTTGTTGCTGTATTCGCAGGCGTGCAGGAGCGGCGTGATCCCCTCTTTGGTCTTTGCCCCGACATCAGCTCGGCTTGCCAGAAGAATTCCGACCACTTCTGGTTTTTGGGAGGATACTGCCAAGTGCAAAGGCGTCCAGCCGGTGTAGGATTCAGCATTCACATCGGCTCCATTTGCGAGCAGACATTCAATCGCGGCACTACGACCGTAAACCGCTGCCCAATCAAGTGGCGCATGACCTTGAGCTCGTTCATTGACCGACGCAGGATTCGCCTTGAGGCAAGCCTGCAGCTTGTTGATATCACCAACGACCGCTGCGCCGCAAATCCCTGTTCTCGGGGGAAATACGGTGGTCGTCGCCCCCACAATTGGCTTGAACACCAATAATCCCAGCGTGACTACGCCTATGCCGAACGCGCCCAGCCTTAAGAAGCGGCGGCGGCGAAATCCCGCCCGATTTTCAAGCTCCGAGTCCATGCCTCACTCCTTGGTCACCACTTCATCCAGATTCAAAATCAAACTGCACAATCCCGTCCACGCTGCGTGCTCGCTGGCGTCAAGCTTCTCGTTGCGCGGCGATTCGCCGGTCTTCAACAGTTTTACGGCCGCTTCCTTGTCGTCGCGATACTGCTGTTGCAATCGCGCCAGACTTTGCGTGAGGACGTTTCGTTCAACCACTGTCGGCTTGCGCGCCGTCGCCAGACGAAAGGCCGTCTCAATCCGCGTGTCCGCCGTGTCGCCGCCCCGCGTCAGCACGCGCTCGGCCAGCGCCCGGGCGGCCTCGACAAACGTGACATCGTTCAACGTCACGAGCGCGTGCAGCGGCGTGTTCGTACGCGGCTGGCGCACGGTGCAGATCTGCCGCGACCCCGCATCAAACATGCCCGTCGGCCCCACAATGCGCCGCCAGAAAGTGTACAGACTCCGTCGATAAAGTTTCTCTCCCTTGTCCTGCTCATACCGGATCTGTCCAAACGTGGCCTCCTCCCAGATTCCCGGCGGTTGATAACCCTTCACGGGCGGCCCGCCCACCTTCTCCACCAGCAATCCGCTGACGGCGAGCGCCTGGTCGCGGATCATCGGGGAAGCCAGCCGGAAGCGCGGCCCGCGCGCGAGCAACCGGTTCTCCGGATCGCGCTCCACCAATGCCGGCGTCACCTTCGACGACTGGCGATAGGCCGCGCTCATCACGATGAGCTTCTGCATCGCCTTCACATCCCACGCCCGGGGCGGGGTCTGGGTTCTGCCGTCTGGGGTCTTGGAGCCAACCCCAGAGCCCAGACCCGAGACGCCATATCCCATAAACTCCGTCGCGAGCCAGTCGAGCAATTCCGGATGCAACGGCTTCTCACCCTGCACGCCGAAATCTTCGGTGGTCTTCACGAGACCGGTGCCGAAGAAAAGCTGCCAGTAACGATTCACTGTCACGCGCGCGGTCAACGGATTCGCCGGATCAACGAGCCATTTCGCCAATGCCAGCCGGTTCGTCGCCGCACCCGCCGCCGCTCCTGCCAGGCTCGCGGGCAACCCGGCGCCCACCTTGTCGCCATATTTGTCATACGCGCCGCGCACGAGGATGAACGTCTCGCGCGGGTCTTTGCGCTCCTCCATGACCATCGCGACCAGGATGGAATTGTTCACGCCCCCGAGGCTCTTGCGCGTCTCGTCCAATGTCTTCTGCAACGCCTGCCGCTCCGGCACCGTGGAAAAATAATGTTCGGTCAACTCCTTGTTCTGCGCCGCCGTGCGCTTGTCCGCCGGAACCTGCAACACCACCACGATATTAGTCGGCACCTTGGTCGCATTCGTCGCATTAGTCCCATTCGTGCCAACCATCCCCTCCCACTCCGCCTGCTTTACCCGGAGTTGCTCCGCATT
>JBKJSC010000160.1:0-4029 GCA_046593035.1 Limisphaerales bacterium
GTGACACGCGGCCCGTCTTCCAGCAACGCATCTCGGCGAAGTTCGGCGCAAAAGCCAAAGCCGAGCAGACGCGTGAACTGGTGACTTGGTTCGTTACGCGCGCCTTCCGGCGGTCCGCCACGCCGGTTGAAGTGGATCGCTACATCAAAGTTATCGAAGCGGGCGAGGCCGAAGGCGGCAAATGGGAGGCGGGCGTCCAGATGCTGCTCAAGACGGTGCTCTGCTCGCCGAAATTTCTCTTCCGCGTCGAGCTGGACGACCGTCCGCAAACCAAGCAGCCGCATCCACTCGATGAATTTCAATTCGCCGCGCGCCTGAGCTACTTCCTCTGGAGTACGATGCCGGATGATGAATTGCTCGCGCTTGCGGAAAGGAAACAACTCACCGCCAGCCTCGACGCGCAGGTGAAACGGATGCTCAAGGACAAGAAAGCCGACGCGCTGGTGCAGAACTTCGCGTTGCAATGGCTCCAGGTGAAACGGCTCCAGACCTTCGCGCCGGATTCAAAATTGTTCCCGCAGTTCGACGAGCGTCTGCGCCGCGCGATGTTGCACGAGACGGAATTGTTCTTCGGTGAAATCATGCGCGAAGACCGCACCGTGATGGATTTGATTGATGGCGACTTCACCTATTTGAACGAGCCACTGGCGAGGCTCTACGGCATCGCCGACACGGCGGGAAACCGGCTGTACGAAAAGAAAACGCAGGAAGGTGGCCAGCCGATTCCGCGTGGCGAATTCGTGCGCGTGTCGCTGCCCATGAAGGAACGTGGCGGCTTGCTCACACAGGCCAGCGTGCTCACCGTCACGTCGAACCCGACACGCACCTCGCCGGTCAAGCGCGGACGCTGGGTGCTCGAACAAATCCTGGGCACCCCGCCGCCGCCGCCGCCGCCGAACGTGCCGGAATTGGACGCCCAGAAGAAACTCGCTGGCACGCTGCGCCAGCGCATGGAACAGCACCGCGAGAATCCGAGCTGCGCGAGCTGCCACACGCAAATGGACGCGATGGGTTTCGCGCTGGAGAACTTCAATGCCATCGGCGCGTGGCGCGCGAAGGACGGCGAAGATGCCATCGACGCCTCGGGCACGTTGCCGGACGGCAAATCATTCAAGGGCGCGGGTGAGTTGAAAGCCGTGCTCAAGGAGAAGAAAGAATTGTTCGTCCGCAATTTTACGGAAAAGATGTTGACCTACTCGCTGGGCCGCGGCCTGGAGTATTACGACAGCCGGGCCGTGCGCCAGATCAGCGCTGAACTGGCCAAACAGGACTACAAATTTTCCGCGCTGGTCACGGCCGTAGTAAAGAGTGATCCCTTTCGTTTGCGTCGGGGGAAAGAGCTAAAGGATCAGCAGGCGGCGAAGTGAGGGATTCGTTTGAAGATTTCCACTTGGCTGCCGTCCAAATTTGCGGCAAGTTCAGGACATAGCATTATGAGCAAACTCGTTATCTCACGTCGCACCGCCTTGAAAGGCCTCGGGGCCACGCTCACCTTGCCCTGGCTCGAAGCCATGGGGCCGCTCACGTCGTGGGCCGACGGCAACACGCCCGCCAGCAAAGCCGCGCCTAATCGCCTGGCCTTCCTCTACGTGCCGAATGGCAAGAACATGGTGGACTGGACGCCGAAGAGCGAAGGCGAGTTGACCGATCTGCCCGCCATTCTCCAACCGCTCGCCGAACACAAGCGCGATTTCTCCATTCTTACCGGACTCACCGCCGACAAAGCCCGCGCCAATGGCGATGGTGGCGGCGATCACGCCCGCGCGCTCTCCGCGTTCCTCACCGGCGCGCAGCCACGCAAGACCGACGGCACAGACATTCGCGCCGGCATTTCCGTGGATCAAGTTGCGGCCTCGCGCATTGGCGACCAGACGCGTCTCGGGTCGCTGGAAATTGGCACCGAAGCCGGTTCGATGGCGGGCAATTGCGACTCCGGTTACTCCTGCGTTTATTCCTCGACGATGGCGTGGCGCTCGGCGACGCAGCCGTTGCCGAAGGAAGTGAAGCCCAAGCTGGTTTTCGACCGGCTCTTCAATGCCGGCAGCCAGAAAGACCGCGCCCGCCGGGACGCACAGCGCAAGAGTGTGCTCGACCTGGTGCGAGAAGATTTCCGCGAGTTGAACGGCAAACTCGGCACGCACGACCAGCGCAAGCTCGACGAATATTTTACCGCCGTCCGCGAAATCGAATTGCGCATCGAGCGCGCCGGCAAATTTCCCGAACCCAAGGCACCCGAAGGTTTCGCCGTGGCCGAGCAGATTCCCGCCAGTTACGAGGAGCACATCCGCCTCATGGCCGACCTGATGGTGCTGGCGTTTCAGACCGACACCACGCGCGTGTGCACGTTTGTCCTCGCCAACGAGGGCAGCAACAAGGCGTATCCGTTCATCAATATTTCGGAAGGCCACCACGAACTCTCGCACCACGGCAATGACGCAGCGAAAAAGGCGAAGATCAAAGAGATCAACCGTTTTCACACGACGCAACTCGCCTACGTCCTCGGCAAGCTGAAGTCGGTGAAGGAAGGCGACGGCACGTTGCTCGACCATTGCATGCTCGCCTACGGCAGCGGCAATTCCGACGGCAACGCGCACAACCACGACGATCTGCCGCTCCTCCTCGCCGGTCGCGGCTGCGGCACCATCAAACCCGGTCGCCACATCGTCTATCCGAAAGAGACGCCGCTCAACAACCTCTGGGTGGGAATGCTGAACCGGATGGAAATCAAACTCCAGCAACTCGGCGACAGCACGGGTGAGTTGAGCGGGTTGGCGTAGGCAACTTGTAAAACAGTTCGAACGCGGTTGCCGGTAGAGGACGGAAGGCCCATCGACTAATTAAGATGTCAGGCGGCAATCGCACAACGTGACCCCAACACTCATAGGCTATTTCCCGAAGCGCACAATGAAGCGCCCAGACTGGCTCAAGGCAGCAGGGGTGGACGAGGTGTGCAGCGTGTCCATTTGTGTTTCGGACGGCCCTGATGGATGGCTAAACCAGTGGCGACACAACGAGATGTGGGCTTACGACACGCCGGAGTTGGCTTTGAGTGTTGTGCCGGACGCCGCTCGCGGCGAGTTCGATCTTTACGCTTACCAGATGTTCCCGGTGCAGTTCGCTGAGGGCCAGCAGCAGCCATTTGTGTTTCCGCCACTGCATGTCGCGCCTATGCCGTCATCATTCGAGCGTCTCGGCTTTGATGTTGTCAGTCGGAGTTGCGGCAGCAGCTTTGAGTGCTCGCCACTTTCATGCAATCACATGGCGGAACATGTCGCCGTTAGTCGCCACTGCTTGGTTGACGATGCAGCCGTGGCGTTTCAGTTGGCGGCGGAGTTTGAGGCTGGCGGCTGCGAGCCTGGACCTTACTGTGTCGTAGAAGTTTGGAGACAGAGACACGAAACCGCCCAACTATGACGGAAGTGACGCGGGTGAATTGCCAGTTGCCAATGCGAACGCGCTGGGCTGTTACCAGTCTTCGATTACTTCCACCTCGGCCGCTGAAACAACTTCACCTCCGGCGTGAACTTCACGTCCTCATCCAGCGGAAAGAGGGGCCGCGCGCACTTCGTGTGGCCGAGGCTGCGCAAGTTCGCGCTTGTAGAGCCGGGCGCGTCCACGTCCACGTAGCGCGCGGCCCACGCCTTAAACATGTGCGGCTCGCAGTGCGGTGACTTCACCACCACCGCGCCGAAATGCTTCGGGTCGCAGCCGTGCGCGAGGAACAGCGCGCGATCGTACAAGCTCACCGCGCGGCTCGTGAGAATCAGCGTAAAGCCGCCGAACTGCACCACTGCCGTCCTTCCCGCCTGCCACAGCTCGCGCGTCGTCTCGCTGTGGAACGATCCGTCCGACAGCAGCCGCACGCGACCTTCGATGGGCAGCGGCGTGAAGCGGCCCCAGTCCAACGCGCCGCCAACCGTGGTCCGCACCACATTGCCCACGCCCGTCGCGAATGCCGCCGTCACTGCACCCGGATCCACGATGGGAATCAACACGCTGCCTTGGTAGCCGGCTTCGATCAGCGCACGC
>JBKJSC010000158.1:0-18753 GCA_046593035.1 Limisphaerales bacterium
TCGCTGCCGCCAAACAAGACTACGAAGAAGCGCTGATTCTTGTGTGAAACGGCGGGAATTAATCCGGCATCTGGCCGCGCAGGGTTGCGTTCTCATCCGCGAGGGAGCTAATCATTCATGGTGGGGAAACCCGTCAAGAAATTTTCGCTCCGCCGTGCCGACCGAGATCAACAAATTCCTCGCCCGAAAAATTTGCCGGGACTTGGGAGTTTCTGAACCATGAAATACGCGCCGAAAATGTCGAAGGACAAACTCATCATCGTAAACCTCTCTGGTCGCGGCGACAAAGACGTGGTGCCGGTGGCGGACAAGATTGGATTGCAGATGCCGAAATAATTGGCTAATTTGTTCTCATGGTTGTTCAGACACAACATCGTTTCAGTGTAAAGGACTACTACCGCATGGCGGAAACTGGTGTGCTGCGTCCCGATGCGCGCGTGGAACTCCTAGACGGAAAGATCATTGATATGTCACCCATCGGCCCATTTCACGGCGGCGTCACCGACTATCTCAACGAAGTTTTCACCGCCGCGTCCAAAGGCCGGTGGCGGACGCGGGTTCAAAATTCTTTGCGCTTGGACGACCATTCCGAACCGCAGCCGGATTTGGTTCTGGCTCGACCAGCGCCGGATTTCTACCGCAAACGTCATCCGCAGCCCGAAGATGTTTTCCTGCTCGTGGAAATCTCCGACTCGACACTGGAGACGGATCAGGGAGAAAAACTTCCTGCCTATGGCCGTGCCGGGATTGCCGAAGTCTGGATTGTGAACCTGAACGAACTGACGGTGGAAATCTATCGCGAGCCGCATTTCACCGGCTACGGCAGCAAAACCGTTCTGCGTCCCGGAGACCAGGCCAGACCGCTGGCGTTTCCCGATGCGGCGGTGGACGTTACTGAATTGCTGAAGTACTGAACCTTTCCAGCCGCGGCGACAAAGACGTGGCGCAGGTGGCGGACAAGGTGAAGTTGCAAATGCCAAAATGAACTTGTCAAATACTCCACCGGTTTTGCCAGCGACCAACCCTCGCAAAAAGTTTTGGGGAGTTCTAATTGGCGTGGCTGTTGGCGTGTTGTGTGAGCTGGGCGGTTATTTGTTGATGCGCGGCAAGCAGGAGCAATTTGGAACTGTTGTATTTATTTTAGTTCCATTCATTGCAGGGTTTTTCATCGCGATCTTCACTCCCAATGGAACACGTCTTATCGCTTGTTTGGTCGGGACGCTTTTGTTGACCTTGTCCATTCTCATCTTCATCGGACTTGAGGGTTACATTTGTTGCTTGATGGCATTGCCTCTCTTGTTTGTCGGAGTAGGGCTTGGTGTCCGGATGGGTATGGGATTCAAAGACCGTTTCATCAATGGAAAGAAAAATTCGTCTCAAATCAGGATGCTGCTTCTCTTCGGTGCGGCATTCATGTTGGTCGGAGCAAAAAGCTTGGAGCAGCCGTTCATTGAAAGTCCGCGTTATGAAACATTCGAACAGCGAGTGACCATTGCAGCGTCTCCGGCAAAGGCTTGGGACTTGATCAAGGCCATGAATCGCCTCGACGCTCATAAACCTTTTCTTCTCCGGCTCGGCCTGCCGATTCCGCAGTCCTGCGAAGTGGACAAAGAAGCCGTAGGTGGAAAACGAATCTGTCACTTCAATTCAGGCATCATCGCACAAGAAATCACCGAGTGGAATCGACCGGATTCAATGAAGTTCAAAATCACTGATTGCACTTTACCGGGCAGGCACTGGCTCAAATTTGTTGAAGCGGGTTATGATTTTATTCCAGACGGCGACAAAACAATCGTGGTTCGAAAGACGACGATTTCCTCCAAGCTTTATCCGCGTTGGTATTGGCGCAATTTTGAGGCATGGGGTATCCAATCAGAACATGAGTTTGTTCTGACTGACTTGAAACGCCGCGCAGAACTTGAGTCAAAATAGTTTCCGCCCTGCTAGTTGACATGGAATCCTTGCGCGCGTGGGAATGTCTAGATTCCGCTACCGGCGAAGATTTGGCGGAAGCAGTCCGCAAATATCACATCCCCGATTTCTCCCACTGGAAGAACCACGCCGCCTTTGAAGCCGCCTTACTTCGGTCTTGATTCGATGGCCGCCGTCATGCGGACGGTTTCCACCGTCCGGCCAAATCGATCCTGGCGCGGGAAATCTGCCTCCATGATGCCGCGCACGGTTTGGAGTTCCGGCGAGGTGCGGTCATAGCGAAGAACCATTTCGAGCTTCGCCTGGTAGCCCGTGGCGGACTCGTTATCGAGGACGAACTGCACGTCGCCGCGCAGGATCGCATAACGCGATTGGGCATCGGCTCCGGCGGGTTGAAGCTGGAGTGTGCCAGTGATTTTTTCAAACCCGCCCATGCCATCCATCACGGCGGGGGGATAATACTGTTCGAGCCAGCGGCGCAAGGTGGCGGCGGGAATCGTGCGGGCTTCGGCAGGCAGGCGCAGTGCTTTGCGTTCGGCTTCCAGAAGGACCACCGTTTCCACCACCGGCACGCGAAAGTGGTGCATGCGATTGTCCTCGAACGAGACGAAGAGTCGCACGCCCGCCGGTTCCGTGGTTCCCTGGATGTCCGGCAGCGTGAGCGTCTTTTTGACCGCGACCTGCGGCAGTTTCAAGCCGACGGTGGATTGATCAATCTGGCCTTTGAGGTATTGGCCCATGCGTTTCTGGTCGAAGCCGAGCGAGGTGGGGTCGTTGGCCGGGAAAGGGGCAAATCCACGAATTACTTTGCCCGCAGAATCCAGGACAAACAGGCGGATATTTTGATGGTTTGGTGGTGAACCGGCTGCGTAATAAACCTCGCGCACATCAGCGGGCATGTCTTCGTTGGAGCGGCCATTCCACACCACCACGATAAAGGGACGCAGCGTTTCAAGGACCGCAGGTGAAGAGAGGGAACTCCCTCTCATATGATCCGCGCTCGCTCAACAATGTCCGGTGAAGAAGCTCGTGGCCGCCGAGATATTGGTGAGCCAGATGAAAAAGATTGGCCGGCCTTCCTTCTTCGCCCGCGCCTTCGCCTCTTGAAGGGAATGCGCCCAGTCCAAGGCATAAAAGGCGAGGCTTTGCTCGGTGGGCCGCGCGGCTTCGTGGCGTTCGAGAATTTTCTGAACCTGCGAGTCCTGAGCCAGCAATCGCAAGGTGCCAACCAAGGCGAGGAGTCCGATGGAAAAGCGTTTGAACATGGTCAACCTTGTCTACTCCTTCCGTATAATTCGTCAATCGCAAAGCCGGAAAATTTCCACCTGTTGATTATACTGCTCGACGCGCCCAACGGAGTTTGGCGGGCGAGGAGCGCGGGTTGGCGTGACATTCGACCGGTGTAGGACGGATGACTTCGCGGGCGATGTCGGCGTAATGTCCCTCGCGCATTCCGGCTTCAAAGGATTTTTTCACGCGGCGATCTTCGCCGGAATGAAACGTGAGAACGGCGACACGTCCGCCGGGATTGAGGCACGCGGGCAGTTGGCGCAGGAAAGTGTCGAGGGCGGAGAACTCGTCGTTCACCGCGATGCGCAGCGCCTGAAAGACGCGGCGGATAGCGAGCGCGCGATCGTCTTCGTTGAGCCGAGGCAGGGCGGCCTTGATGGCCGTGGCGAGCGACGTGGTGGTGGGAAAGTGTTTTCCGCCGAGCAGACGGGCGAGTTCGCGGGCGCGCGGTTCGTCGGCATTATCGATGAGGAGGTTTTCGAGATCTGCCGCAGATAGCTTTTGCAGCAGCAGAGACGCAGGCTGGCCACGTCGCGGATTCATGCGCATGTCGAGCGGGCCTTCGTGCTTTACGGAAAAGCCGCGCGTCGGGTCGTCGATTTGCATGGAGGAAACCCCGAGGTCGGCAAGGATGATGTCAACACCAGTGAGTCGGGGTGCTGACTCCCTCTCCCCGCCCAAGCGGGAAGAGGGTTGGGGTGAGGGGTTTTGATTTTGAGAATTATCAGTCTCCTCACCCCGGCCCTCTCCTCCTTTGAGGGAGGAGAGGGAAGATAAATAAGTCGCCAGCACCTGCGGCAAGCCGGCGAAGTTGCTCCGGTGTGCGGTGAAAACTTCCGGGTCGAAACCGAGTGCGCGCAGGCGGGCCTCAGTCTTGGGAAGTTCAATCGGGTCGGCGTCGAGGCCGAGTAGGCGACCGCCGGGTTTCAGGCGCGCAAGCAGTTCGGCCGCGTGTCCGCCGTAACCGAGTGTGCAATCCACGGCGATCTCGCCGGGACGGGGCGCGAGTGTTTCCAGAATCTCCGCAACCATGATGGGCCGGTGTGTCCCGGCGGGTGTTTTCCCGGAGGCCAGCACCTTCGCGACGGTCGCCGCGTAACGTTGTGGATCGCGTTCCTTGTATTTCTCGTCGAAGCGGCGCGGATTCCGGCCGGAATAGCGCGGTCGGCGGCGATGCGGCGTGGCTGCCGCCGTGGGTTCTGGAGGTGGTGCGGAGTTGTCGGACATGGCGGAGGAAAGCTATCCCAACGGCACTAACAGCGCGAGAAAGTTTCCAACGCCGGAAAGTTCAGGTATTTTCCACGCATGAGTTCGCGACGTATCATCGTGGTCGGGGGCGGGGCGGCGGGATTATTCGCCGCCATCACCTGCGCCGAAGCCGATCCGAAGGCCGAGGTGACGGTTCTGGAACGCGGGCCGCAGTTTCTTTCCAAGGTCCGCATCTCCGGCGGCGGACGTTGCAATGTCACCCATGCGTGTTTCGATGCGCGGGAGTTGACCACGCGTTTTCCCCGTGGTGAGCGGGCGCTGATTGCTCCGTTCAAAAAATTCCAGGCGAGTGACACGGTCGCGTGGTTTGAAGCACGCGGCGTGAAGCTCAAAGTGGAAAGCGACGGGCGCATGTTTCCCACGACGGATTCGTCGCAAACAATCATCGACTGCCTGCTGCGCGCGGCGAGTTCGGCGGGCGTGAAACTGTTCACCAATCGCGGCGTGGAACAAGTGACGCGACGCGCGGAAGGCGGCTTTGAACTGACACTGTCGAACGGCGAGCGATTGGCTTGTGATCGTTTGTTGCTGGCCACCGGCGGTTGTCGCGCGGCGGTGGCGGGACAACTGGCGGTGTCGCTCGGTCACACGCTGGAACCCCCCGTGCCGTCGCTGTTCACGTTTCACATCGAGACGGCGTGGTTGCGCGCGTTGGCCGGAGTTTCCGTCGAGGTGGTCGAAGCGTCGGTGCCGGGCACGGGTTTGCGGGAACGGGGTCCTTTGCTGGTGACGCACTGGGGCCTGAGCGGGCCGGTGGTGTTGCGGCTTTCGGCGTGGGGCGCGCGGGCGTTGCACGACCTCAACTACCGCTTTCCACTGCTGGTGAACTGGCTCCCGCAGCTCCACGCGGATGCGATTATCGCCGAACTTCAAACACGGCGTGAGACGCAACCCGCGCGCTACGTCGTCAACACGCCGGTGCCACCGTTGCCCGCGCGCTTGTGGGAGCAACTGGTTCAGGCGGCGGGCATCGCGCGCGACACGCGCTGGGCCGCGCTATCTCGCGCAGCTCAACACACTCTCATTCAGCAATTGATCCGCACGGAATTCCAGGTCACGGGCAAGAGCTTGAACAAAGATGAGTTTGTCACCTGCGGCGGCGTGCGGTTGGGTGAGGTAAATTTCAAGACCATGGAAAGTCGCGTCTGTCCTGGCCTTTACTTCGCCGGTGAATTGCTCGACATCGACGGGATCACCGGCGGCTTCAATTTCCAATCCGCCTGGACGACGGGCTGGATTGCGGGCCAGGCCCTGGCCAATGATTGGACAACCGAGTAGGCATTGGTTTTAATTTGCCATTCTTGGATCGCCACCGCGCAGCGGACTTCGGAACATTGGAGTTGAAAGCGACAAGGGAGTGACGATTCGAGCGTAGGACAGGCGTCGCGCCGGTCGCCATTCTCAATGAACAGCTTTACGATTTGGTGCCGGTGACAGTTGCGACCGTTTGTTCACAAAAACCTGGTGCCTTGAAGTCAGAGACAGGCGCGACGCCTGTCCTACTGCATCGTTCCGGCTGAGTCCGGCGGCGCTACAAACCCCGGTAAATGATCTCGAGCGACAGCACCGCGTACGCCGTGGACAGCGCCGGGTCTTTCTCCCACCAGCGATTGTTGTCGTTGGACCACGAGCCGTCTTTTTGCTGGAGGTTGATAAGCTTCAACGCAGCTTCCTTGCGCCAGTTAATCTTCTTGCCGTTCTTCAATTCGAGTTCGGTGCCGCCGTACAACGCGAGCGCTTTTGTCATCGTGTGAAGATAGTAGTAAAGCCCTTGTGGCCCCATGCCGGGATTTTCTTCGAGCGTGTAGTTGCCGCGCAGCCAGTCCATCACCGCGATGACGCGCGGGTCGTCGCGCTTCACGTCGGCATAAATATAACTGAGCAAACCGGCGTAGCTGGCGCTGCCGTAGGATCGGAGAGCCACACGGCCCGTCGCGGAATTCGTCACGCTGCCCGCCATGCTGTGGCCCGGATAATAAATGAATCCGCCTTTGTTTTGCGCGTCGGCGGAGGCCCACGCCTCCGGGTTATGGCCCGGCAAATTCTGGCAAGTTTGCAAGAACTGAATCGCCGCCAGCCAGTCCAGATCGCGCGCTTCGGTCGTGCTTTTGTCCGCGACCAGATGCTTGCTGTAATACAGCGCTTCGAGTGCCAGCAGCGTGTTGTTCAAATCGGAATGGTTGTATTTGCTGCCGTAGCCGACGCCGCCGTCGAACGGCGAATCCAGCTTGCCTTTTTCACCGAGGTCCACTTGCGAACGGACGAGGAACGCGCGCGCCCGGCGCAGCAGGGGATCGTATTCCGGCCGGTTCGCCGCCAGTAGCGCCATCATCGAAACGGCGGTGTTGTAATTCGCCAGTTCCTTTTGATAGATGCCGCCGTCGGGTTTGACGGCGGCAAGCAGGAAGGCGTAACCGCGCTTGAGTTCCGGCTGCTTCGTTTGCTTCAAACGTCCGGTCGGCTCGCCTTGAAATGCCGTTAGCGCGAGTGCTGTGATGGCGGGATGATCCGCCGTGGACCAAAAGCCGGCGGGATTTTGATTCGCTTGCAACGAGGCCAGGCCCCGGTCAATCGCGCGCTGGACTTCGTTGCGCAGTGAAAGATCGGTGGTGCCGGCTAGCGTGACGGGCTTGGGACGCGCCGGTTCCGCGGCGAACAAAGCAGAACCGGAACTGGCAATGATGATTCCTGCGAGGCCGAGCGCAAGTCGTCGGTCGCAAGACCGGTTGTGCTGGAATAAAATGGACATAAACACGTTCGTAATTGAGGGAGCAAGCAAGGCTGGCGTCCAGTCATTTCTTGGCGGGCTTGGGTTCCAATCGAATCGTGACCTGCACCGGCGTGCCGCGCGGCGGAACGAGTTTGGAAATGATCTGCCAGTTCGAATCATCCTCGCGACCAGGGCGCGGGTTGTTGAACAATGCATCCTCATCGGTGATGAGCGACACGATGGAACCCTCGGTTTGCGCAACGAACCGGCCCTCCCACACGCGCGAGCCGTTGAAGGTGAACACGCCCCGGCTCATAGGCGCTTCCTTTTTCACGTCGAGCACCAGTTCCTCGAGGTGGAAAACTTTTTCCGCGCCAGCCATCTGCCAGCGAATTTCGAGGTTCACCGGTTCGCCGCGAATCGGCTTGGTGTTTTCGGACGTCAACTGCGCGCCTTTGATCGGCCCGCCGCCGGGTGCATTCGTGAGCGGCTTGGCTTGCGCGCCTTTCGCGCCGAGCAGGAGCATCGCGGTCTGGAGTTGAAACGGCTCCACTTCGGTTTGGAGCAGGCTTTCGTGCGTTTTTCCGGACGCATGGACGATCAGATACTCGATCAACCCCTCGTCCATGTTTAACGCGGCGGGGAAAGTGATGGTTCGCAGGCGCTGGTCCAGACGCGCGCCGCCGATTTGGAAAATCCCCGGCGCGATTTCTTTCACCAGCGCGTTCGTGGCAGTGACGGCAGGCTTCTCCTGTTCCGCCGCCGTGCAACCAAGGCCGCTGGCCAGGAGAAGGAACAGCGTCCATTGCCACTTTGCTCGAAATAAATTCCACAGCCGGTTCACCTTCACAAACATGCGCGCAAGATACGGTACAGCGCAGCGACTGCCAATTTGCAAATGAACGAGCGCTATTTTTCGCGCTGGTCTGACTACGCGAGCTGCTCGTCCTTCAGTCTCCCTTCCATGTCCCCGTCGCGCGCTACTTCTTCTTGAACATGTCGCCGATGCCTTTGGTGGATTTCTCCAGGGTGGCGCCCGTGTTTTTGCCGACATTTTTCACTGCGTCCGTGCCACCTTTGCCGAGGTTGGTCACCGCTTCCGCGGCAGCTTTGGTGGCGCCGGCAACGATTTCCTTAAAAACTTTTTCGGAGAGTTCCGCTGCCGAGATGCCGATCGAGTCGGCGCCCAAATTCTTGAGATGGATCTCGGGCAGCAGGACGGTCACGGTCTTGCTGCCGAGCAGGTTCATGCTCAGGTTGATCTTGCCGCCGGTGATCACGAAATCATCCACCTGGATTTTCTTGCCGCTGCCCGGTTCGCCTTTCTTGCCTCCGTCAGTTGAGTTAGTCGGTGCGGCGGCGGAGGCCTGGATATTATCCAGTATTTTGCTCAGGTTGTTGCCGCCCAAGCTCCCTTCAAAAGTGATTTCCGGGGCAATCACGTTAATCGAATGCACCACGACTTTGTCGGAAAAAATCGAGCCGGCCTTGATGGACAGGTTCACCGAACCGACCTTGATGGCAGACGGGGTATTGAATCCTCCCGGGTTACCAAGAAACAGCCCTTTTAATTCCCCCTTGCCCGACAACAGGGAGAGGATGGCACCGTCGAGTTTCAATTCCACTTTGGTGACTTTGGGGCCGACAGTTTCCACGCCCCTTTTCACGATCGAGCCGAGGAAGTAGGCGACCGACACGAGGACCAGGAGCAGGAGCACGACCAGAACCAACGCAAGGCGGATGATGTTCTTTTTCATGGGAAAAATATGGTATAAGTCGGGGCAACCGTAAAGTCGATATTCCGCCACGGGTCGGGGTTCATTTGTGCTTTTGACTTTTGGTGATTGGCCTCATACTGCGGCCCATGGCGTTGCCGGTGGCTTTTTTGGGCGTGCTGTTTTTCGCGGCGGCGAGCTTCTTTTTCGCGCTGGCGGAATCGGCGCTCTTCGCGCTGGGCAAGTGGCGCGCGCGCCAGTTGGCGGAGCGTTCGCCGCAACTGGGTGGCGTGGTGGCCCGCCTGCTGGCGGAGCCGCAGGATTTGCTGGCCACGCTTGTGCTCGGCAATACTTTTGCCAACGCGGCCCTCGTCGCCATCGCGATCGGGATCGCTCTGGATGAACACCATTGGTCGCTGGGCGTCACGGTCGTGGCGTTGCTCGTCTTGATCCTGCTGGGTTGCGAAGTGGTGCCCAAGACGCTTGCCGTGCGCATGCCGGAGCAGTGGGCGGTGCGCGTGGCGCGGCCGATGTTGATCCTGATGAAACTCACGCGCCCGCTGCGGCAAATCGCGCAACGCACGAACGCGGCGATCCTCCAAACCGTCACGCGCCATTCGGTCAAACCACAAAGCACGCTGACCGACGAGGATTATCACGAGTTGCTCGAACTGGCGTTTCAGCAAGGCACGCTCGCCCGTTCGGAAAAGGAAATCATTCTCCAGATCGTCAGTCTGGATCGGCGCACCGCCAAGGAAGTGATGAAGCCTCGTTCGCGCATGGCTTGCATTGCCGACGACCTGTCGGTGGAGGAAATGATCACGGCGGCGCGGCAGTTCAAGCACCGGCGGCTGCCGATTTACGACGGGACTCCGGACACGATTGTCGGCGTGCTGAACACGCGGGCGTTGTTGCTTGATCCGCACATTGACTTGGCCGATGCCATCGAGTTTCCGTCGTTCGTGCCGGAGAGCATGAACTTGCTGCAACTGCTCAAGAGTTTGCAGCGTCAGCAGCGCGGCCTGGCCATTGTGCTTGATGAATTCGGCGGCACAGCGGGCGTAGTGACGGTTGAGGACATTTTGGAGGAAATCGTCGGTGAAATCCACAGCGAATCCGAAGCGGAAGGCTTCGTGATGGAGAAGCTTGGTGTGGGTCATTGGCGCGTGAAGGGCACGATGCGGTTGGACGATTTTCGCCGCGAATATCCCGATCTGGTTGGTTTGCCGGGCGTGGAAACCATGGGCGGGTTGCTCGCCGCGCTGCTCGACGTGGTGCCGGCGGTTGGCGAGTCGGCGACTTATCGAGGGTTGAAGTTGACGGCACACGTGGCGGATGAGCGGCGCGTGCGCGAAGTGCTGATCGAAAAGGTTTCGGGTTCCAAGTTTCTCGCTTCAAGCTCATGAACGCCCCGCTGCTTATTTGCATTTTGGCCGTTTGCCTGGCTTTGTCGTTTCTGATGTCGGGCATGGAAGCCGGTGTGTTCGCCTTGAGCCGGCTGCGGATTCGCCACTTGATGCGCCGGGGCCAGCCGCGCGCGGAGATTCTGCACCGCTTCCTGGAGCGTCCGGAAAACTTTCTCTGGACGATTCTCGTGGGGAACACGCTGGCAAACTTCGCCGCCGTCAGCCTGCTTGTGTACGTCCTGCACGGATGGTTCGCACCGCAGCCGGCGTTGTTCGCCGCCGTATTCTTCGTGGTGATGTTTCTGTTCTACGCCGTGTGCGAACTGCTGCCGAAGATGTTGTTTCAGCAGTATCCGAACCGGCTTTGCCTCACACTGGCTGGCCCGTTTCGCTGGTTGCATCTCGCGCTCTCTCCGCTCGTCGCCCTGACGACGTACTTGGCGGATGGTCTTTTGCGGTGGACTGGTGGCCGCGTCTTTACCGGCCATCTCTTCGCCAATCGCGACGAGTTGCGCTTGGTGATGCAGGAGTCGGCCCAGGGATTTTCCTCCGACGAACGCGTGATGATCAACCGCATCCTTGATTTGCAAAATCTCACCGTGCGGCAAATTTCAACGCCGATGGAAAAAGTCTTCGGCGCGGACACAACGATGCCAATGGCACGCGTGCTCGAATTGTGCCGCGAGAAAAAGCTCACGCGCCTGCCGGTCTGGCGTGAGGAAGCGGGACGCAAGCGCGTGATCGGCGTGGTGAGTTTGAAGACCCTGCTCTACGTCGGCGACGCCGACCCTGCGAAGCCTGCCGGGGACTACGTGAAACCCGCCCTCTACCTCGACGAGGATTTACGGCTCGAAGAGGCGTTGCGCCGGATGCAAAAGAGCGGCGACCGGCTCGCCATCGTGTTGAGTCGCGATCAGCGCGAGTTGGGCATCGTGTGTTTGCAGGACATCCTCAAGGTGATGTTCGGGGAGGTGAGTTTGTGAACGCGCCGCATGGATTTGAGGCGACGGACTTGTTGAAAATCGCCGGCCTGTTTCTGCTCGTCCTGCTCAACGGTTTCTTCGTGGCCGCCGAGCTGGCGATGGTAAAAATCCGCGAGACGCAACTCGACACGCTCATCGCCAAGGGCCATCGCCGCGCGCGGCTCGCCCGCAGCATCATCGCGAACATTGACGGCTACATCAGCGCGACCCAGTTGGGCATCACCCTGGCGAGCCTGGGCCTGGGCGTCATAGCGGAGCCGGTCTTTCACGCGCTGCTTGATCCGCTTTTCGGCTGGTTCAAAATCGAGTCGGAACAGGTTCAGAAAACCACGGCCACGCTCGTCGGATTTTTCGTGAACACCTTCCTGCTCGTGGTCGTGGGCGAACTGGTGCCGAAGACGATGGCGATTCGCCGGACATTGCCCATGGCGCTGTGGACGGCGCACCCGCTCATCTGGTTTCACCGGCTCACCTATCCGTTCATCTGGGTGCTTCATCACTCCGCGCAGTGGCTGTTGCGCCGCCTGGGATTTGAGCCAGTGGGCGAAGCGCACGGCGGCCACTCGGAAGAGGAATTGCGATTGTTGTTCACGGCGGCGCAGTTGAAATCCGGCGGCACCAAATTGGGTCGCGACATCGTGCTTAATGCCCTCGACCTGCGCCACCGCGTTGCCCGCGACGTGATGCGCCCGCGTCAGGAAATCGCCGTGCTCGACACCGCCGCCAGCATGGCCGATTGCCTCGCGGTGGCGGAGAAGACGCGCTTCTCGCGTTTTCCGATCTGCGAACACGGCGACCTCGACCACACCCTCGGCGTGGTGCATATCAAGGATCTTTACGCGCAACGTCAGCGGGCGCGCACCGGCGCGGAGCTGGCGCATTTTGCGCGCAAGTTAATTTACGTTCCCGAAAGCGCGCGGCTGGAAAAACTGCTTCACTTGTTTCTCGAACGCAAACTGCACTTCGCCATCGTGGTGGACGAATACGGCGGCACGGCGGGAATGGTGACGCTGGAAAATATTCTCGAGGAACTTGTCGGCCAGATTCAAGACGAGTTCGATCAGGAAAAACCGCTGCGCGTCAAAGTGGACGAGCGGACTTGGGAACTGGATGGCGCGTTGCCGTTGCACGAATTGGCAGAGTTGGTGGACGAGGCGCTGCCGGAGGAGGGCATCACCACCACGAGCGGCTGGGTGACGCATCGGTTGGGCGGTTTTCCCCACGAGGGCAACACCGTCAAGCTGGGTCATTACGAATTGCGCGTGGAAGCCATGGACGGAATGCGGGTCGCCCGCCTGAAGCTGACCCGGTTGGTGGAACCAGTAGGCCCGGCTTTGCCGCCGCCGGCTTGATTGGAAGTGCGATTCGCACTGCCCACGACAAATCGTCTGATCAATTCCGCGCCGCGCGCCGCGCGACAATCATGACTACCGTGCTGACTGCCAAACTTACTCCCGCCGCCAGCCAAAGATGATGCGCCGCATTGCCGATGATCAATAAAACGTTCAAGAGCAGCCAAATTACGAGCGGATGATAATCGGGTGGCTGGGAGACGGGTCGTTTGTTGATCAGCCAGGGAGTCGAGATCACCAGGATGAAACCGGTGGTGACGAAGGCTCCCAGAAAATTCACCCACGGCGCTCCGTGCCAGTTCAAGGCGCTTGCGGTGGGAGTCCACAGCCAATAATGTTTCACCACCGTGGCGAAGGGTTCGATTCCCAAGTCGAGGAGGACCACCAACGCACTGGCCAGGCCAACCACCCAGAGACCGTAGCGGGCCGTCTGCCGCCATGGTCGCAAGATGAGTCTCGCCACATCGCGACAAGTGAGGACGACCACCACCCACGCCAGCGGAATGGGCCAGGGTAATGTGTCGCCGATCCGCGCTCCCAAGTTGTCGGTGAACGTATGCTCGCCGAATGGAACTCCGGAAACTGCGCCCAGCCATTCCACCGCGCCGGCGATGAGGGCGATCAAGGCGGCGACACTCGTCACGTTTTGCACGGGCAACCGTCGGGCGAGCGATACGAGGGTCGTGGCGGCAGCCAGCACAACGAACAAACCATCAAGCCAGCGCCAGTTTTCCGGCACTCGGCTTCGCAAGCCAGTCAGCAGTACAGCCGCCGCAAAACCAATGAGGAATACGATGAACACCGGCCGATGCAGTCTCTCTGCTGGCCCGCTGAAGGAAGTCTGGGTGCGCGGTTCGTCGATGTTCGACACGCACCGAGCCTAGCGGAGAAAGGCCGTTGCGGAAAAGAGATTAACCTCTCGCCGCAACTTCGCCGCAGTTTGAAACGCGTAGCATCCTCCGGAAGCGGGTATAGGTTTGGTTTTCGGGGCCAATGTTGTTCGGCCTGATGGTTACACAGAAAACTTTTGGTAGCGTTCGGCGACGAAATCCCAGTTGATCACATGGTAAAAGGCGGCGATGTAATCCACGCGCTTGTTCTGGTATTTCAAATAGTAGGCGTGTTCCCAAACGTCGAGGCCGAGCAATGGCGTTTTACCGGCGGCCAGCGGGCTGTCCTGGTTGGCGGTGGCTTCCACCAAGAGCTTCTTGCTCGCATCGAGACTCAGCCACGCCCAACCGCTGCCGAATTGCTTGGTGGCGGCGTCGGTGAACTTCTCCTTGAACTTGTCGAAACTGCCGAAGCTCTTGTCGATGGCCTGCGCCAGTTCACCCGACGGCGTGCCGCCGCCGTTCTTCTTCATGGACTGCCAGAACAGGGAATGGTTCGCGTGGCCGCCGCCGTGATTTTGCACGGCTTTGCGGATCGCTTCGGGGACGGAAGTCAAACCGCGCACCAAGTCATCGACGGATTTTTTGGCCAACTCCGGCTGGTCGGCGACGGCCTTGTTCAAGTTGGTGATGTAAGTCTGATGATGTTTGTCGTGATGAATTTCCATCGTGCGGGCGTCGATGTGCGGTTCGAGCGCGTCGAAGGCGTAGGGCAGGGGAGGCAGCTTGAACGGCCCGGCGGGCGTGGCGGGCTGGGCGTGCAAGGGCGCGAGTTTGGTGGTCACGGCCAGCGTGGTGGCGGCGAGGGCGGTGGTTTGCAAGGCTTGTCGGCGAGTCATCATAGTGGGTTCTTTCGTTGAGGGTTTAATTGCGCGCAGCTTAATTCATTCAAACTGTGTTTGTCGAGTTCGCCGTTGCCGTCGGCTTGGCGAAAAACATCAGGCTTATTTATTGCGCCACCAGGCGTAGAATCTTCCAATTCGATACCAGATGGAATTACTCACTTCGGGCGCATAACGCCGCAAGGCCTTGACGCGGAATTCCGCGCGCAGCTGGTTGCGCGACCAGCGCCAGAAGAAATAATCAATGCCGATGCCCAAGGCGAACCAAGTGCTGAGACCGATCCAAAACATGGTGTTTTCTCCAGGGTTAAAATTCAAATTGAACAGCCAGCAGACGAGGGCGCCTGCGGCGAAGATTCCATAAAACGCGATCCAGTGCCCCGCTATCACTTTGGCTGTGGCCTCGCCGGTTGCCTGGTTGAGATTCTTTGCCGTCAGCCCAGTCCACATCCCCACCCAGCACATGGTGACCATGTCGGCCACGAGCATGCCCATGCCGGCCAGAAAGACGAAGATGAGTTGGACGCCATCTTGGAGACTCAGGCTGGACGTGAAGCGCAATCCCAATATCAGCAGCAGCACGTCCAACACAAGCACCGCCACGACCGGCTTGGCGAACTGCTGTTTCAAGGCGAGGAGTTGACCGCGCAGTATCTCGTCAACGGTCAGCGAGGTGGAGAGCACGAGTTCCAGCGCGCCATTTTGCAAGTCTTCGTGGAAGCGTCGCGGGGCTTCGCTCGCCAGCCACAATTTCAAAACCAGATGCATCAAGAGGGCGGTGGCGGTGCACAGGGGCATAATCAGCCAATCGGCGCGCCATATCCAAAAGCCCCAGCACCAGGCGGCAATCACCGTGGTGAGAAACATCCAGACGTAGTTTTGCTTGTGGCGGTCTTGGTAACTGAGCCAGTAGATCACATTGATGTCCAGCAGCCGCGTGCGGAATTTGTTTCGCGTGGCCGCGCTGCCTTGCGTCCAGTTGCGGAAACGATCCCGCCAGCGGAGTCTTTTGACGGTCACCGGCTTGTCCTGCCAAGTCCTGGGCGTGATCCGACATGCCAGTGCGAAAAAAGCCCACGCCAACAAATGTGTGGTGGCGACCGAACCCCAAAACGCCATCTGCCCGCCGAACGGCATGGGCGGTGTGAACGCCGTGACGCAGGCGAAGCCAGGGCTGGGCAGCAGGAACGGGATGATCAGCTCCCGTGGAACCTTAATCTGCTTGCTTTCCAAATAGGCCAGCAGAGTCCCACCCAACAGGGGAAGTCCCAACGTGAAGAACATCACCATGAGTCCGCCCCGCCCCGCAGCCTTGCGCGCGTCCAGGCTCGTGGCGGAGGCGAGAATGCCCGCCGTCAGCGAAAAGAGAAGGGTGTTCACCAGCACCACCGCCACGCGGAAGAATTCAGCGAACGCCACGCCGCCGAGCAACAGTGGGATCGACAGCACCGGCAGGACGGCCAGCAATCCGTAAAAAGCGTTGAGTGAACTGGCGGCGAGTTTGCCCGTGACCACATCGTAGCCTTTCAAATCGGTCAGGAAGAGCAGCCCCAAAGTTCCCTCACGTTTTTCCGAGCTGATGCTGTCTGCGGTGGCGGCGAAGCCCTGGACGAGGCAGTAGATGAAGGCGATCCCCGTCAGCATCTTGAACAGCATGCCACCGGCCATCGTCGGGGAAAGCCGCGCGCCAGTCGGCAGCAGTACGAAGGCAGTGATGACGATGGCGATCAATGCCGTCGTCATTCGTGACCAATACGTGGCGGGTCGGCGTGAGGCCACGCGCAATTCCCGGTTCACGATGGGCAGAAAGGTCATGCGAATGTGGAGCGAACTAAATCTTAAAAAATCGGCTCAACCACTAATGGATACGAATAAACCCAGCGCGGCTGACGCCGCAACCACTCCCTCTCCTCCATCGGATGGAGGAGAGGGTCGGGGAGAGGAGGCGCATTTTTGGTTTGCCCCTCTCCTCGGTCCTCTCCCCACTCCTCTGTCGCGGGGAGAGGAAGAAAAACTAGGCCGCCATATCTTTGTCGAGAATGCGCGAACTTTCATGATTGTAGTACGAATGAGGAGGTTTATTTGCTGATGCCCCGTTCACTGGCGCGCACGAACTTCACGAGGTG
Source organism: Limisphaerales bacterium (assembly GCA_046593035.1). Taxonomy (GTDB): domain Bacteria; phylum Verrucomicrobiota; class Verrucomicrobiia; order Limisphaerales; family JAYTXL01; genus JAYTXL01. Next base: position 16,516 of record JBKJSC010000158.1, read on the forward strand.
TTGCACTTCGGGCAACGCCGGCAGTTCGGCTTCGATGCGTACCAGCGCGTTGGTAATCGTCAAGCCGTCGCGAAACAAAATTTTGTAGGCTTGCTTCAGCGCCGCCTGTGCCGCTTCGGAAACGCCGTTGCGTTCGAGGCCAATCTTGTTGACCGTCCGCGTCTCGGCGGGATTGCCATCGGCCAGCATGAAGGGCGGCACATCCTGCACCACCTTGGAACAGCCGCCGATGATCGACATCTTGCCGATGCGACAGAACTGGTGGATCGCCGCCAGACCGCCGATGACGGCGTGATCTTCCACCGTGACGTGACCCGCCAGCGTGGCGACATTCGACATGATGACGTGGTTGCCGAGGGTGACGTTGTGCGCGATGTGGCAGTAGGCGAGGATGTGGTTGCGCGAGCCAACGGTCGTCACTTCGCCGTCGCCGGTGGCGCTGTGAACGGTAACGTATTCGCGGAAGGTGTTGCCGTCCCCGATCTCGGTGCGCGTGACTCCGCCTTTCCATTTCAAGTCCTGTGTTTGCAGGCCGATGCTTGCAAATGGAAAAATTTCATTCTCCTGGCCCAGCGTGGTGTGGCCGTCGATGACGACGTGCGAATGCAGTTTGCAACGATTGCCGAGGACAACATTTTCGCCGATCACGCAATAAGGGCCGATCTCGCAGCCCTCGCCGAGTTTGGCTTGAGAATGAATGACCGCAGTGGGATGAATCATGGGAGAGGTCGTTTAACGCCAATGCGCCGCTGTGTCTGTGCGTCCCGCTTCATGCGTCAATCAGCATGAAGGTCACTTCCGCTTCGCTGACCGTTTCGCCGTCCACCAAGCAAACGCCGCGCGCTTTGCCGATTTTGCCGCGCGACTTCGTCAACTCCACCTCGATCACCAGTGCGTCGCCCGGGCGCACGGGCTTGCGCCACTTGACGCTTTCGGCGGCCATGAAGTAGGCGAGCTTGCCGAAGTTCTCCACCTGCCGCAGCATGAGAATGCCGGCGACTTGCGCGATGGCCTCCAACTGCAACACGCCCGGCATGATGGGATGATTCGGAAAATGGCCTTGAAAATACGGCTCATTGACCGTGACATTTTTTACCGCCGTGACTTTGTTGCCGGCGATTTTCGTCACCTTGTCCACCATGAGAAAAGGGTAGCGGTGCGGCAGGATTTTCATCAACTGGATGATGTCCAGCGTGGCACCGTCCTGAATCAGATTCTCAGCGGAACCAGCCTCCGGCGGGCCGGCGGGCTTGGCCGGTGGTGGGGCGAACATTTGCGCGGCGACGAGCGGCCTTTGCATTTGCGCGTTCAACTGGCGCGTCAACTCGCAGTTCGCCGCGTGGCTCGGTTTGACGGCCACGATGTGTCCGCACAACGGCCGACCCAGCAGCGAGAGGTCGCCCACGATGTCCAAAATTTTGTGACGGACAAACTCCTCCGGGTAACGCAGTGGTTCGTTGGTGAGGATCGCGTCATCGCGGATGATCACGGCGTTGGCGAGGCTGCCTCCTTTGATGAGGCCGTTCTTGATCAGGAATTCGATCTCCTCAAAAAAACAAAATGTCCGCGCGTGTGCGAGTTCCCGCTCCCAGATTTCAGGCGAAAGTTCGACACTGAAGAACTGCGTATGCCGGCCTTGCTTGTCCGCACTCGTGCAAGTGATCTTCAAGCGGTCGTGCGGAAAGACCGACATCATCGTTTCGCCGAGTTGCAACTCAATGGGCGCGGTGACTTGATATGGCTCGCGCCGCTCGGCTTGCGCCACGATGCCCGCTGTTTCGATCAACTTGCAATATTCCCGCGCGCTGCCATCGGCGATGGGCGGCTCGTTCGCGTCGAGTTCGATAATCGCGTTGTCGATGCCGTAACCGCTGAACGTGGCGAGCACATGCTCGACGGTGTGAATTTTGACGTTGCCCTTGGCCAGCGTGGTCGAGCGATTGGTCTCGCTGACATGCTCCACGAGCGCCTCGATCTCCGGCTTACCCTCCAAATCCACGCGGCGAAAACGAATGCCGCTGTTGGGCGGCGCGGGGAGGAAGGTCATGTTGACCCGGTTGCCGCTGTGAAGGCCGATGCCGGCGAAACTGGCCGGTTGCTGGAGTGTCTGCTGTTGTAGCACGCCGTCGGTTTTACAGGCCGACAGCCGCACCGGCAAGCCTTAGCTTGCGTTTGGCAACGCTTGATGGGGTAATTTAGAAAAAAGGCGATCCGTTGCCGGATCGCCTTTGAAGGGTG
>JBKJSC010000194.1:0-2953 GCA_046593035.1 Limisphaerales bacterium
GCCCCCAAATAGTAACCGCCTTCGCCATTGTTGACAGGAGCACCGCCCGGTGGATCATTCGCTATGTCCCAACCGGCCTGCCACGAAGCACCACCGCTGGCACCCAAAGCATACATCAACCCCACGCCGTGGTTGTGGTTCGCCGTGATGGTTCTAAACGGCTTGGGAAGGTTGTCCCCCCGGGCACCGAAGGGGCCACCGCCAACGTCAGGACTCATATAGGTCGCCGACATGCCGTAACTGCGCCGCGTGTAGCTAGGATCCACCGGGGGAAATTTGTCCGAAGGACACTTGAATGCTTTGAGCGGTCTCCCGTTACCCGGGTTTCCCCACGTGATATGATCAACGAGGTAATTGCCGCCCATCCGGTCGTTTAACAGGTCGTCGTAGCTGACGTCGCTCCAATTCCCGGTCGTCAACCTCGCGTACGGAATCTTGTCGCTGTTATCCCCCATGTACATCCGCTGCGCGATGCCAATCTGTTTCAGGTTGCCCAAGCACACTGTCGCCTGCGCCTTCATCCGGGCCTTGGCCAGTGCCGGCAAAAGCATGGCCGCCAAAATCGCGATGATCGCGATGACGACCAGCAGTTCGATCAATGTGAACGCCACGATCCGCCAGCGACCTAATATCCCGTTTCGCCCTTGTTGGTTTGCTTTCATGTTATTGTTTGGTTGTTTGCTTGCTTATCCACCGCGTGCTTTCGTTACTATTAACATTCGTACACCCGCTCCGCCATAGCCCTTTTGGGTGATACGAAAATAGTTGCCTATTTGTCTTCCAGCCGCACTTTCTGCGCCTTCACATCCAGCACATACTTCTTCCCCGCCGGCGGCTCGGGGATGCTCTTCAACAATCCCGCCGTGACCAATTGATCCAAACTCGTCACACCCGCGGCTCCCGCCGCCTTTTTGTTTTGCGCGGCAAAGTACGCCGCCTTGCGATCCTTGTCGCTCATCTTACTCATGTTCTGCATGTCACCCATCGCCGACTTTTGCGTCTGCATGGTGGCATACGTTGCAAGGGCACCGTTGATCATGTCCAACTGGGAATACTTCTCGGAATCCTGGCCGCCCGGGGCCGCCGACGCACCAGGGGCGGCGGTTTCGTTCATCTTTTTGGGAGCCTCAGCGGATTCCGGCGGCTGCGGATTGGCTTTGGAAGCGGCCTTGGGGCGCACGGCGGCTCCGGGATTATCAGCCGAGCTATCAGGACTTGTAGAGCCGGAGGATTTTTTGTCGCCGCTGTCACAAGCGCACAAGACAAGCGCAAGCGAGGTCACGATGAGGAGGGACGCGTGAGAAGTTTTCATATTTGTTATCATTACCAATAGTAGCAGCCGGATTGTTTCGGCCAAAGTAATGAAGAACTTCGGTGTTTGTCAAAGCAAAATAAACGTGATCCGCCATCGAAACGTACACCCTTCCCACGACCCGACCGGTACAAAGAGTAACCGGCAAGGCCACTGCCAACCACTCCCCGCCAGCCGCTGCGGGGCCAATACCGTTTGAAAAACTGAGCTTCCCCAGCTCCATCAATTCGTGTTTAGTCACGGACACTTATATGAGCAAAACTGCATTGCTGTTCGCGGGCCAGGGTGCGCAAACCGTCGGCATGGGAAAAGATTTTGCGGAACAATTTCCGTTGGCCCGGATGTTGTTCGATCGCGCCAACACCACGCTCGGCTACGACCTCGCCCACGTCTGCTTCCACGGCCCGGAAGCGGAGTTGACAAAAACGGAAAATGCCCAGCCGGGAATTTTCCTCGTGAGCTGGGTCGCGTTCCAGTTGCTCCAGGAACGCGTTGGAGTTCAAGCTTTAGCTTGTCCGTCGTCCGACACGCTAAAGCGTGAACTCCAACTTAAATTCGACGCCACCGCCGGACTGTCGCTCGGCGAGTTCACTGCGCTCACGGCGGCGGGCGTGATGAGTTTTGAGGACGGTTTGAAAGTGGTACGCCAACGCGGTCGTTTCATGCAAGAGGCCTGTGAAGTCACGCAAGGCGGCATGGCGGCAATCATCGGTTTGGACGAAACGCCGACGCGCGAAGTCTGCGCCGAGGCGGGCGTGGAACTGGCAAACTTGAACTGTCCCGGACAGCTCGTCATTTCCGGCGAGGCCGACAAAATCTCCAAGGCGTGTCAACTCGCCAAAGCGCGCGGCGCAAAGCGCGCCTTGCCGTTGCCGGTGGCCGGTGCGTATCACTCTCAGCTCATGGCCAGCGCGCAACCGAAGTTGCGTGACGCGCTTGCCGCGATTCCATTTCACGCGCCCACCGTGCCCGTCATCGCGAACGTCACCGCGCAATCGCACGGTGGCGTGGGTGACATTCGCCAGCGTCTCGTCGAACAAGTCACGGCGTCCGTGCGCTGGGAGGCGTCAATGCGTCATTTACTCGCGCAAGGCTTCACGCGCTTCATAGAACTTGGCCCCGGCACGGCCTTGAGCGGGTTCATGAAGCGCATCGACAAGAGCGCGCAAGTGCTGAACGTGGCGGACACCGCGAGTTTGGAAGCCACGGTAAAAGCTCTTTAGCCACGGATGAAACACGGATTGAACACAGACAACAATCGGGAAGACAGGAACACAGGAAGTCGCCGCTGGAAATTCCTTTTCCTGTTTTCATGCCTTCCTGATAAATGCGGTTCCGTGTTTCATCCGTGGCTAAAAAATCTTTCCATTCTCCCCACTCTGCCGAAGTATTGCTCAAACTATGAATCAACTCGCCAATCAAATCGCCGTGGTCACCGGCGCGGGCCGGGGCATCGGTCGCGCCATCGCCTTGCAATTCGCCGCCGCAGGTGCGGACATTGTCTGCGTTTCGCGCACCGCCGAGAATTCCGAGAAAGTGGCCAACGAAATCCGCGCGCTGGGCCGCCGCGCCTGGGCGCACGCGGTCGATGTCTCGAATTCCGCCGCCGTGGCCGCCGCCGGGGAAAAGATTCTCGCCGAG
>JBKJSC010000088.1:0-25037 GCA_046593035.1 Limisphaerales bacterium
ATCGGGAAGCCGAAGCGCTCGTTCGTGCGGCAAAAAGCATACTGTCGCGAGCTTGACTGGAGCGGTGCAGGCAACTGGCAGCGAGTCTGGCCTCCGCCAGAAAACCTTTTGCTTTCCTCACCTGCCGCTTTGGATTAGAACACAGGCTCGTGTATTTGGAATATTACGGGCTGACCGAGCCGCCCTTTAACATTACGCCGAACCCGCGCTTCCTGTTTTACAGTGCGAAGCATCGTGAGGCGTTCAATCATCTGCTCTATGGCATTCGCGAGCGGAAGGGCTTCGTGCAATTGACGGGCGAGGTGGGCGCAGGCAAGACCACGATTTGCCGGGCGATGCTGGATGAACTTTCCGGAAACTACGCGACCGCGCTGATCCTCAACCCGGTGCTCGACGCGGATCAACTGATGAAAGCCATCGCGATGGAGTTTGGCCTCGACGTGAAAGGCAAGGATCGCCTGGACACCGTGGCCGCCATCAACCACCTGTTGCTCGACATGGCGGGGCAGGGGAAGGACGCCGTGCTGGTCATCGACGAGGCGCAGGACTTGACGAACGAATTGCTGGAGCAAGTCCGCCTGCTGTCCAATTTGGAAACCGACGACCGCAAACTTCTGCAGATCGTGCTGATGGGCCAGCCGGAATTGCGCGACCGTTTGAACGACCACAGTCTGCGCCAGCTTCGCCAGCGCATCACGGTGCGGTATCATCTGCGCCCGCTCCGGAAGAACGAAATGGCGGAGTACATCCATCACCGGCTGCAAGTGTCCGGCGCGAACGGTGCACCTTATTTTACCGCCGGGGCGTTGTGGCGGATTCACCGTTACAGCGGCGGCATCCCGCGCTTGATCAATGCGGTTTGCGACAAATGCCTGCTCGCCGGCTTCGTCCAGCAACGAGAGCAGATCGACTTCCATCTGGTCGGCCGGGCGGTGCGCGAGTTGGAAGGGAAAGTTGACGTATGAGTCTCATCAACGATGCTCTGAAGCGGGCCAACCAGGCGCAGAAACAAACGGCCCGCCCGCGTCCGCCGCTGTCGCCGTTGCAACCGGTCGAATCCATCCGCCGTCCCGCCGCCTGGACGTCGTACCTCGTGCCCGCGTTGCTCGTGGTGGTGCTGGCCACGGCGGGTTGGTTTTTGCACGCCTGGTGGCAGTCGCGCCAGAGCCAATCGCTGCCGTTGGTGGTGAACGCTTCACCGCTTCAACCTATTATTCCGGTGATCAAATCGACGGTGCCGGTTTTCGCTCCCGTCGTGCCTGCGGTTCCGACGACCACCATCAAGGTGAACACGAATCTCGTGGTTCGTGGCAACCCGCCAACCAAGTCCGCAGAACTGGCGGCTACGGATACGCCGAAAGCAACGCTTGTGGAACCCACGATCATCACCGGCACCCCGGTTCAATCCGTTGTGACCGCTGCGGAAATCAAAACAGCGGCAAATCCGCCGCCGGTTGCACCGGCCACGAATGCGGTGGTGGTCGTTCCTGAAAAAGTGGTGACCAAACCGGTGTTCCCCGAAATGCGGTTGCAGGGAATTTTTTATCGCGTGGCCAAGCCGTCGGTGCTGCTCAACAGCCGGACGCTTTTCATCAACGAAAAGGTGGATGGCGTAAAGGTCATCGCCATCGACCGCCAAAGCGTCACGCTCGAATTTGAAGGCGAGCGCAAAGTGCTTACCTTGGATTAGGCCGCGTCCCGTTCGCTATTCTTTGTTGCGCGATGTCCCCATTGCCACCCGCCATTGCCACCTCGCCCACGCTGGTTCGTGTGCTGCCGTTCGTGATCTTTGCCGGCCTGACTTCGTGCCAGGGATTGTTTGGTGAGGCTTCGCGCTATTGGTTCTACCTGGCCAAAACTCTGGCGGGTGCGTGGATGCTGTGGGCCATGCGTCCCTTCATTGCGGAGATGAAATGGGAATTCAACTGGGCTGCCGTCGTTGCCGGTGTGGGCGTGTTTGGATTGTGGGTTGGATTGAACGATCTGTATCCCAAGCTGGTTTCACCGGAAAAAAGCTGGAACCCGCACGCCGAGTTTGACCCTGGTTTGGCTTGGTCGTTCGTGGTTATTCGGCTGATTGGCTCCACGCTCGTGGTGCCGCCGTTGGAGGAAGTATTTTACCGTTCGTTCTTGTATCGATACTTGGCCAGGCCGAATTTTCTTTCCGTCCCGTTCAGCTATTTCCGGTGGCTGCCTTTCTTGGTCACGGCGATCATCTTCGGCCTGTCGCATCATGAATGGCTGGCGGGAATCCTCTGCGCGTGCGCCTACCAGGGTTTGGTGTGCTGGCAGAACCGGCTCGGTGGCGCGATCACCGCCCACGCCATCACGAATCTCCTGCTCGGCGGCTGGGTGATCTGGAAAGGAGCCTGGAATTTCTGGTGAACGCTGCGCCGCCTTGTTTGCTGTTTGAGGACGAACACCTGCTGGTGTTCAACAAGCCGGCGGGCCTGAACACTCACGCCCCTTCGCCATTCGCGGGCGAAGGGATTTACGACTGGCTGCGCCATCGTGAGCCGCGCTGGGCATCGCTCGCCATCGTCCATCGTCTCGACAAGGAGACTTCCGGCGTCATCGTGTTCGGCAAAACGGCACTGGCCAACCGCTCCCTGACGCAACAGTTCGCCTCGCACGCCGTGCGGAAGAAATACGTGCTGCTGACCGACCGGCCAGTGAAAGCTGGCGGGTTCACCGTCGTCTCGGCCCTCGTTCGCACGGGAGAAAAATATTTAAGTCGCCCGCTGCACACCGGAGCCGAACGCGCGGAAACGCGGTTTCGTTTCATCCAATCGGACGAATCCGGCCACAGCGTGGTCGAAGCCGAACCCGTGACCGGGCGAACGCATCAGATTCGCGTTCACGCGGCGGCCAGCGACTTGCCGATTCTCGGCGACACACTTTACGGCGGCACTTCTGCGCCGCGTCTTTGCCTGCACGCGCATTCGGTGGCTCTCCAACACCCGGCGATGGGAGGAAAAATTCGTTTCGAAGCGCCGCTGGACTTCAGTGCGGATGCACGGCTCTCGCTGCGCACCGCGCTGATTGATTCCGCTGAAACCACGGCCGTGCGCCTTGTTCACGGCGCAGCGGACGGCTGGCCCGGCTGTTACGTTGAACAACTTGGTGACTTCCTGCTGGCTCAATCCGAAGCCAGTCTTTCAACTGAGATGTGTCAACGGCTGGAATCCCTGCGGCTCCGGCTTGGTTTGCGCGGTGTCTATCACAAGACGCTAACGCGAAAAGTTGCCGCAGCCACCACCGCCGAAACTTCGCCGCAATTTATTTCCGGCGAGGTTGCGCCCAAGGAATTCGTCACTCGCGAGAACGGCGTCCAATTTGAACTTAGTTTCAACGAAGGCTACTCCGTCGGCCTGTTTCTGGATCAACGCGACAATCGCCGGCGTTTCCTGGTGAACTGGGTTGCCGCCGGTTTCCCGCTTTTTGCGGACGGTGTCGCTGGCCAGGAAGTGTTGAACACGTTCGCTTACACCTGCGGGTTCTCTGTCTGCGCCGCGCTTGCTGGTGCCAGGACGACCAGCCTGGATCTGTCCAAAAAATATCTCGAATGGGGCCGGCGCAATTTCACGCTCAACGGACTTGATCCCACGGCGCATGATTTTTTTTACGGCGACGCCTTCGATTGGCTGCATCGACTGGCGAAAAAGCGCCGCGCCTTCGATGTCGTGATCCTTGATCCGCCGACCTTCTCGCGGTCGAAGGAGCAGGGGACATTTCAAGTGGACAAGGACTTTGGCCGGCTGGTTGCGGCGGCGCTGCCGGTGTTGAAGCGCGGCGGCGTTCTCTTCGCCGCCACGAACTCAGCGACGCTTCGGCCGGAGCGATTCTTGGAAATGATCACTGCTGCTGCGGCGGTGGCTGGACGCAAGATTGCGCGTCAACATTACGTTCCGCAGCCGCCCGATTTTCCCATCAGTCGCGCGGAACCCGCCTACCTCAAAACGGTCTGGCTGCGGGTGGAATAGAAGTCGAACCCGGCGGGCTTACTTGCGTTTGCGGTTCAGCGAATCGGAGATGATGCTCGGATGCACGGATGCGCGCGCCTGGCGATGCAAATAAAACAGCCAGCAGCCGATGGCCAGAAGCGCCAGCCCGGCGGCAAGATACTGCCAGTCATTGAATCTGCTTTGCGGCGGCACCACCACGGCGGTGTGCGCGGCGCGTGGGAATCGTGACACTTTGACTTCGCTGCCGTTTGCAGTTGCCGACTTGGCGGGCACTTCCGCTGAATCGCTCTTGGCGGCCTGCACCGGATCGGGGGGATTGTTCTTGGGTTGCTCGCCGTTGGCGGTGGCGGCTTCGGATTTTACCGGCGTGGAATCGGCTTTGACGGGCGCTGGTTCGCTGGCGGTTTTGACTGGAATCGTGGGGGCAATCGGAGGATTTGGTTTGGTGCTCTCAGGTATCACAACTGGCTTCACCTCGGGAACCACTGGTTTGGAAACAGTCTGAGCGATCTCCGGCGCGACGGGTTTGGGAACCGCCACCACCGGCACCGGCTTCGGAACGTTGGCTGTCACGGCTGGCTCTGGATCGGGTTTGGCTTTGACGGGCACTTCTGTCTTTTTGGGCGGCGTGGGCGGTGTCGTTGGCTTTGGCGATGGTGCCGTCTTCTCGACAATTGTCGGCAGCACGACAACCACATTGGCTTTTTCCTCGGCAGGTGGTTTGGTGGCGATGACCGGCTTTGGCGGTGTGAGCGGGATGGATCTGGGTTCGCTGGCGAGGCTGACGGCCCAGTGCGCGATTTTTCGATCTTGGGCGATGAGCGTGGTGACCAGCGGCTGTGGATTCTTCTTCATCGCGCGGATTTTGTAGAAGTACGTCGCATTGATCAGTTCGTCAAACGCCGTGCCTTTAAGTTCGGTGTAGCCATCCGAAATCCAATAGACGGTCAGGTCGCGCGCGGTCTCGATCACCGCCGCGAGGTCGGGAATGACGGCTTGCGGCTTCGCCTGTTTTTCGTAACGCTGTTTTTTTAGAAACAAAGCCGCGCGGCCACCCGCCAGCACCGGATCGTAGGGGTTCCAGGTTTGCAACGGGAAGACGCCGGGATAATTTTGCTCGTTGTAAGTCCAGAGCGCGTAACTGTCGCCCTTGCGCATTTGGCCGTTCATGCCGGAGGAAATCAACTCATAGACGATCTGCCGCACGGCTTCGTTGTGCCGGGACATCGCGGACGACGTGTCCACGATGAACAGGTAGCGGCTTTCCGGCTGCACCGGCACGGGCGATGGCTGCGGTGTTTGGGCCGGCACCGAGTACGCCAGAAAAGCGAGCAGAGTTCTAAACAGGAGTTGAAATCGTTTCATGGTTTAGCGCGGCTGCTTGAACTGGCTCGCTTCCCGTCGGTTGTGGTGTTTCAAATCCGCCGCCAGTTCGCCCGACGCGGCTTCGATGGATTGGATGAAGTTGGCGCAGCTCGACGCCATGCCACCCAGCGAGATCACGGTGTCGCGTTCGGCGAAATCATCCGTGACCACGAGCACTTCGCCGAACTGCCGGAAGCGGTAGGCCGCGCGTTCGATCATGTCGTCCGCCGTCTGGCCAGTGGTGGAAAAAAGAATTTCCATTTCCGGTACGGAGGGGATTTTGGGCGTGCCAGTCGGCGCGCCCGAACCATCGAAGAAAATCGTGATCGGCGTCCCGATGGCGTCGCGATATTGGGTCAACCGATGCACCAACTCCTCGCGCGCGACGGCGGAATGCCGCGCCCGGCCCGGAGCCAGCTCCGGCCAGCCGTGCAAGAGACTGTAACCATCGACAAGTATTCGCACCAATGCCACGGCTGCACGATAGCAGTTGCCGGGGGATTGGAAAACCGAAATCTCAGGCTTTCGCGCTGTGTAACGCCCAGGCAATTTGACAGGACGCCCATTACGGCAATTTCGCCAGTTCCAAGCTCAATTTATCGCCGTTTTCCCGCAGCACCACCATCTCGTCATTGTTGAGCTTGTCGATGTGTACCGCGCCGGCCAGTTCGTCTATGATCTCGACGCCGCCGGGGCCGCTCTTTGCTTGTTCGTTGCGGCGCGTGGCTTTTTCGTTGATCGGAATGTTGTTGTTCTCCAGCAGAAAACTCATCTCCATGCGCACGCCCCAATAACGGCTCGGCCCGAACAGATCCTTCTTGAACGGCAGCCGCAGCGTGTTCGTCACGAGCCACTTTTTGCCGCCCTTGTCGTAGGTGAACATGCCGAGCGGGCGGTTGCCGGAACCCAGTTCCATCACGCTCGTGCCGCGAATGTTGCCGCCGGACTGGATGTCATCGAGCGGAAACTTCGCGATCGGCGTGCAGGCGAACGCGCCCACGACGTAGTGTTTGCCGTTCTCTTCGTAGGGAATAAAGCTCTGGATCGGCGCCTTGGTTTCCCACTTGCCATGCGCGACGTGATAAGTCTCCGCGCTGAACACATTCGCCGAGCCATCGTGTGTGAGCGGAATCGGCAGGGAATAAATCTTGGAAGAAAACTCCTCGTTGCTCTGCCCGGCGGCCAGCACGCGATCCTTGGCGAACGCGAGATCGGAAATGTTTTGCACCTTCGACGTTTCACTGGACGGCAGCGGCACGCGGACGAAGGCGGCGTTGTCCAGCGGCAAATCCTGCATCTTGCCGTCGGCGTCGATGGTGAGAATCGCCACCTGTTTGTCGGCGGAGCGGATGACGGAGAGATAAATCTTGCCGCTCGCGGGGTTCACGGCCATCGCCACGATTTGCGCGCCGCCAGCGGGCGCGCCCAAACGCGCCGCCGCCAGACCGGCGATGTCGTCCACGCGCTGCTTTAACTTGACCACCGGTCCGGTGTCCCCGGTGTCGATGGCGACGATGGCCGCCGAGCGCGGCTCGGCGACGAGCAACAACCCTTGCGGGCCGAAGTTCAGCGTGCCGATGGATTTCAAATTCGGATTGCCGTGCTGGGCGTTCTTGAAAAACTTCTGCGCGGCGGAAGTTTTGTCGGCGGCGAAAGCCGGCTGGGCGAGCGTGAAAACGAGCAAGCCGCAGACGGAGACGGTGGACAGACAAAGCAGACGTTTGGTGTTCATAAATAATTCTTTCCTGCAAAAGGTGAAGGTTCGCCTGATATGTAACTCCGCAGTGCGGTAAGTGCCAGTGGAAAATTTACGGCTTGCAACTCGCCATTCGAACGATCTGCCGTAGTTGCTGTCCCGAATGCTCGGCAGAGAATGCCCGCCAAGAAACGCACCGCCCCTCGAATCAAATTCAAACTCTGCTTCACCCGGCTGAGTCATATTCGTAAGAAATGGAAAACTGTCTGCCGGGAATCATTTTCCCTTTCAAGTGCGTTACAGTGAATTCATCTGCCCTTTCTCCCTGGAGGAGTTAGACCGCCCGACGACATTTGTTTATCTAGGATTTCCTTATCCACGCCAAGTAAGTGCGGATCCGTGTATGGGATAAGCCGTTCAGGAACGTCACAAACAAAGGCATAATCACGAAAGTCGCAAATATTGCCCTGAAAAACTCCAATTAAAGCAGGCTGTTCACCTTTTCTCTCAAACTCAATGTAACCAACACAGACCATTTTTAAACGGATGTCGTATTTGCGACGATGGACTGATTTTAGCGAGGCTATGAGGAACTGTCTCGACACGGCATCGAGTTCCTTTTCGTCCTTCTCGAAGATCACTCGTTTGACAAAGACGTTCGTCGAACTTTCGCTCTCAAGAAGAATTTTATCGAGCTCCCGCTCAGTTTCTGACCGGCTCTTTCTAAAGACGTTAAATACTATCAGAAGGAAGGCCACTGAGATCATGACGGAGAGCCAGATATTCTTGTTGAGTTGTGAGAAGGATAGTTTCACCTGTGGGTTTCAATTGCATTTGCGAAGGATTCAATCAGTGCCGTCAAACCTGATTCACCGAGCAAGGTTGTTCGCTTCGGCTGGACGATGGATAAGGCGTGGTGCGTAGAAACCCAGGAGTGGCATTTGTACTGGGCAAAGTTCGCATAGGAACTTTCCCAGCTTTGGTCCCGGTGCGATTTCAGTTGGGCCAGGGCCAGTGTTTCCGAAGGCGTGGTCAAGCCGCAGTGGAGCACTTTGCTGAGGGCTTCACGGGCGGTCCAGATCAGCGCGCACTGGCTGGCTTCGTCCGCGCGATTCGCTTCGGCCCACGCGATTTCCCGGGGTGTTAACTGGCTTTTAATCGTCGCCACGCGCGACGCGTCCACGGGTTCCACGTCCACCGCCATCGGATGTCCGGCGGGAAACGCCAGCGCCACGGCCAAATCCGCGCAATGGCTGAGGCTCACTCCCGGCGTGTCCGCTGAAGGATGGCGAACCAGCGGCTGATCGAAGACGCCGGGATAAATGTCGAGCTGCTTCAACGTCGGTTCGTGCAAACATTGCGATACAGCCAGCTTGGCCGCGTAACGTCCAAGCAGATAGCTTTGCTGGCGTCGGGGAAACTTTCGCTGCCGGAAATAGGCCAACTCCTGCGCGCTCAGAAAATCCGCCGCCGAGGCGGAGAGGCGCTCAAACTCCGACAGGCGGACGAAGGCGAGCCACGCGGAAAAGCGTTTGCCCGCCCGCTGTAAATGGAGCTGGATGATTCCTTCAAATGCTAGCCGCGCGGTGGACATGGTTTGGTTCGGTGAATTTAGCGACGGAGTTTAACCGGAACAACGCAGTTTTGCCACAGATGAAACACGGATGACCGATCTGCCGGGCATGAGACGTATCCGCGTGGAACTCACCGTCGGGTGAGTTTGATCCGATGCCAACCGCCCAAACCAACCGCTGATCCTGTCTGTGTTTCATCCGTAGCTAAAGAATAGTTCTGGTTTGATGTGGCTTCAACTGGGAATACCGTTGTCCGTCCGGAAGGAAGCCCTCAACCGGCGCAGTCCTTCTTCCAACGAAACCTTCGGCGCATAGCCCAGATCGCGTCGCGCGGCGGTGAGGTCGAACCAGTGCGCCGTGGAAAGTTCGCGCGCCAGGAAACGGGTCATGCGCGGTTCGCCCTCGAGTTGGAGGACGCGGTGACAAACTTCCAAGACAGCGCCCGCCGCATAAGCAACACCGGTTGGAAGCGTTCGTTCCACGGGCGGCAAATCCGCGGCGGCCAAGATGCGATTGATCAATTCCCACACGGGCAACGGTTCGCCTTGCGCAACGAAATAAACTTTTCCCGCCACGACCGAGCCGGGAGCCAGACGGTCGGCGGCGAGCAAGTGCGCGTCGGCGGCGTTGTCGATATAAAGCGAGTCCACGCGATTGGCGCGGTTCCCGATCCGTCGTAATTGCCCAGCCCTGGCCTTGGCGAGGAGGCGGGGAACCAGATGATTGTCGCCCGGTCCCCAGATCAAATGCGGACGCAACGCCACGGTTGCCAGAGTTGCGGAGTTTGCCGACAGAACTTTTTGCTCCGCCAGCGCCTTGGTTTTGGGGTAATGCGCTTCGTAATGGGCCGGGTAGGGCGTTGATTCATTCACGCCTTCCATATCATGACCGTCGAAGACGACGCTGGGGGAGCTGGTGTAAACGAGCCGGTGGATTCCTTGGCGCTGACAGGCCGCGATGACATTTTCCGTCCCGACCACATTCGCGCGGTGGTAATCCTCATACGCGCCCCAGATGCCCGCCTTGGCGGCGACATGAAAGATGATGTCGCAATCTTTCGCCACAGTCAGGACGTCGGCTGAATTAGCCAAATCTCCCTGCCGTTGCTCCACGCCAAGCGCGGCCAAGTGCGGGTGGAGTTGGCGGGAAAAACTGCGGACCCACGCGCCTCGTTCGAGCAGTTTGCGCACAATCGCGCCGCCGAGAAAACCGCCGCCACCAGTGACGAGTGCCTTCATGTGAGTTGCTCCTTCGCCCACCCGGCGAGCTGCTCGCGAAATATTTTTGCATTGTGCCGGATGTCCACGGGAAAGCCCGGATGGCAGAGGAAAGTCTGGATGGCCCGCGTGTGGGCGTGCTTTGCGCCGAGCGCGCGCAGTTCGGTGAATAGTTCCTCGCGGTTGCGCGGGCGCGCGTCCGGCTCCAGTTCAACGCATAACACGGGCTCGATTTTATCACCCCGCCGCACGCCGACCAACGCGGTGCGGAAGACCGCTGCGTGGGTATTGAACACCGCTTCGCAGGGAATCGTGAACAGGATTCCCTGCGGCGTGACCACGCGGTGGGATTTGCGGCCGCAAAACCAGATGCGGCCGGTTTCATCGGCGTACCCAACGTCGCCCATCCGATGATAAAATCCCCCGGCCGGGTCGGTGATCTTGGCCAGGGCCGTGGATTCTGGCCGGTGGAAATATTCGCGCGTGACGTTCGTTCCTTTCACAGCGATTTCTCCGGTTTGACGGGCGGGCAGAACCAACTCATTCGCCCAAGCGGTGATGGGATCGTCGGAGATGCGAATAACCTTCACGTCCACACCTTCTACGGGGCGGCCCACGCAAACGCCAGCGCCTTGATCGGTCTGTGCGCGGGTGTCGCGCAGGATTTCGTCGCTGCCAATCGAGCACACGGGCAATGCTTCCGTTGCGCCGTAGGGTGTGAAGATCTGCACGCCGGGCGAAAGCATTTTGGAAAAACGCTCCAGCACTTTGGCGGACACCGGCGCGCCGGCAGAAATGACGCGGCGCAACGTCGGCAATTTCACACGGTGCGCCTCGCCGTAACGGCCCACGCGGTTGATGAGGGCGGGGGAGCCAAACATGTTGGTGACTTTGAACTGCTCAATGGCCTCGATGATCTTGACCGGGTCGACGTGGGCGGGACGGGTCGCGTCCATTTCGGGGATGATCGCGGTCATGCCCAACGCCGGGGCAAAGAGCGCGAAGAGCGGGAACGTTGGCAGATCAATTTCCCCCGGTTCAATACGATACAACCGGCGCAACTTCTCGACTTGATCGGCGAACATGCCATGGGAATAGACCACCCCTTTCGGCACCCCCGTGCTGCCGCTCGTGAACAAGATCGCTGCCCGGTCGGACGATTGGGTTTCCGCCATCTCATACGACTCCGGTGCGCTGCCGGCTTGACGCACGTGATCCAGCGTGGTTCCACCCCAGCCAAAACGGCGTCCGACCGTGACTTGAATCCGCAGACTCTTTCGCGCCCAGCCGAGGATGACGCGCGCCAGGTGGGCTTTGGGAATACCGATGAACGCCTCCGGTTCAGCCTCGGCGAGGCAGATTCTCAAATTGCGAATCCCAATCCCCGGATCAACCAGCACCGGCACTGCGCCCACTTTGAACAGGGCGAACGTCAACGCAAAAAAGTCCAGACTGGGAGCGACCATCAAGACCGTCCGGGTTCCCCGGCGGATGCCCAGGGACTCGAAGCCGCGGGCGAGCCGGTTGCTCTCCTCGTCCAGTTGGCGAAAGGTGTAATGCGTGAAGCGGATTTTTCCTGCGTCATCGCGACCGTTTGGAAACACTACGGCCATCGTTTCCGGATATTGCCGGGCCATGGCGGGCAGGTGCGCGGCGATGTTGACCCGTTCCATGCGCGTAGCTCAGGCGTGCAGCGGATGGCGGGCCAGAAACCCCTCCACCAGCGGTGCGATTTCCTCCGCGGCATCCTCGAGCACGTAATGTCCGGCGTCGGGAAACCGATGCACCTCGGCCGCCGGGAGCAGTCGTTCCCAGGCCGCGAGAAAGTGTCGGTCGAAGACGAAATCCTTTTCGCCCCAGCAGATCAGCGTGGGCGTCTTTTGAAAATGGTGCAGGCCCCGCTGCGTTTCACTGACCAGATCGTAGCTGGGATCGCCGGGCTTGAGCGGGATGTCCTGCACAAAGCGGAGGACGGCGATGCGATTGTCCCAGGAATCGTACGGGGCGAGATAACCGGCGCGGACCTCGGCGGACATCGGCCGGCGGGTGCAGCACCAGCTGGCGGCCGCGCGGCTGAAGACATTCAGACGCCGGATCAGGAACGGGCCCAGCGGCGTGTTCCGGCAGAGGCTGATCGAAGTGGGAAAAGTTTTCGCCACCGGCAAATGAAATGCACCGGTGTTCAACAACACCAGCCGGCGGATGCGTTCCGGATGACGCACGGCGTAGGCCATGCCGATCATCCCGCCCCAATCGTGCAGGACGAGGGTGATGTCCTTGGTGACGCCGAGATGATCGAGCAGGATCTCGAGGTCTTCCACCCGGCGACGGAGCGTGTAGTCGTAGCGCGTTGCATCCGGTTTATCCGAAAAGCCGCAGCCGACATGATCCGGCACAATCGTCCGGCAACTTCCGCGCAATGCCAATACGAGGTTGCGGTAGTAAAACGACCACGTTGGGTTGCCATGCAGCATGACCACGGGATCGCCGCTCCCTTCGTCGAGGTAATGGCGACGAATGCCATCCAGGTCCAGATAGGAACCGACGAACGGATAAAGTTCTTTGCGAAAATTCACCATTTGAGTCCGAGCATGAGGCAGTTCAATCCGCTCCCGATGCCGAGGAAGCTCACGGCATCTCCGGGCTTGAGGATACCCCGTTCATGGGCCAGCGCGGCGGTGATGGGTAGGGAAACGGTGCCGATGTTGCCGAGAAATTCGTAGGTCGTGAAATCTTTTTCCGGCGGAATTCCGAGGGTGCCGAGGATGGATTTCTGGTGGCCGGAGCCGACTTGATGGCAGACCACGCGGTCGATTTTGTCTGCGGCCCAGTTCAACTCCTTCAAGAATGCGTCCCACGTGCGCCGTCCCAGTTCCACTCCGTGTTTCAAAACCGCGACGGAATCCGTGGACATGAACTGAGTTAGCCCCGCGCCGTTGCGTGACTCCAAACCCCAGCGGCAAAGCGCGTGATGCTCGGGCGCGACTTGCGTGACGCCGCCGAGCAATTGATGTCCGGGTGCGTTTACAAAGGAGCCGTCCGTCAACAGCACCGCCACCGCGCCGGAGCCGCCCGTCAAGGTCGCCAGCGCCAGGGTGAATTGTTCCATGTTCGCTTCTTGCAACATGCGCTTGATCATCACGTCGTTGATCTCGCGGGCGGATTCGCAGGAAACCACGAGGCCGGCGCGAATCTGACCGAGTTCGATCCGGTTGGCGATATCGAGCATGCCGTTGAGCACGCCGAGGCAGGCGTTGCTGAGATCATAAACGGCGGTTGTTGCGCGCACACCGAGGCCGTCAGCGACGCGGCAGGCGGTGGCGGGTTCAAAATTCTCACGGCACACGCCGGCGTAGATTAACGCGCCGATTTCCGAGGCGGGCACGCCGGAACTGGCGAGCGCCTTGCGCGCCGCAGCGATAGCACCCCGCGAAAGTGGCGTATTCGGCTCCCACCAGCGCCGTTCGGAGATGCCGGTGAGATATTCCAATTGCCCCTCGGCGATGCGCAGCTTCGCGTACATCGGCGCGAGCCGTTCTTCCAGATCGGTCGAGGTGACCACGACCGGTGCCAGCTCGTAGCCGATGGCATTCAGATGGACGCGCGAATATTTCATCAATGTTCCTGGCAGCGTACCGTAAAGTCCTTCATGCCGTAAATAGTCCGGCCATCGACAAACAAATATCCGTCCGCGCGGATGAGCCGGCGGGTGTCGTCCACCGCCGTCACCACGGCTTCAATCACGACCTCGCGGTCGGTGGGAATAATCTGGCCGCGATAAGTCCACTCGTGCCGTTCGCCGGTGGCGATGGCTTCCAACCGCGCGCCGGCTATTTCGCCCCAGCGTTCGACAGCCAGAACCTTCAACAATTGCAGGAACGATTCCAAGCCCAACGATCCGGGACAAACCGGGTCTTCGAAAAAGTGCGCCTTGAAAAACCACTCGTCGGGATTGACGCGCTTCGTGCCGCGAATGAATCCAAGCCCTGACGATCCTCCGTCTGGAACGCAATGAGTCACACGATCCACCATCCGAATTTGCGCGCCGGGAAAAATGCCGGTGGTCGGAAAATCAAACGCCCGGCCTCGCGCCAACTCGGTAGTTGTCGGCTGGTAAGGCTTCGCGTCACGAATGCCGACTTGTTCCGACAGCGCCGCCTTGGAAAAGAAACCAAAATAGGTGTTGCCGCGGTAAACTGTCTCCGTGGCGGAACGAACTTCGTAGTCGAAGTGTTGGATGATCATCCCGCCGGAATTGGCAACGCGGGTGATTTTCACGGTCGTGGTCAACGTGCCCGCATCCGGCCGCACGGGTACAAATTGCGTGGCGGTGCCGCCGAGGTTGCGGAAGGACAAATCAATTTCGCTCGTCAGTGCGGAGCCAAGATAAGCCGCCA
This sequence comes from Limisphaerales bacterium, assembly GCA_046593035.1. Classification (GTDB taxonomy): domain Bacteria; phylum Verrucomicrobiota; class Verrucomicrobiia; order Limisphaerales; family JAYTXL01; genus JAYTXL01. The sequence goes on from JBKJSC010000088.1 coordinate 14,215, forward strand.
GCCAGCCGCAAGGTTGCAGCGCGATTTCCAGCAGCACGGCGAAGGGCATGTCGCCCTGGCGGTTTTCAGCGAAATACCAGGCGTCCGGCGGCACGTCGTATTGCGCCTCAATCACGCCACCCGCGACCAGCTTCCACGGCTCGGCGCGAATCTCTGTGATGCGATCTAGGAATTGATACGGCGGGCCGGGCAGACGAGCGATCTTGCGGCCTTGGTCAAAAATCTTATAAGGCTCGCCAAAGGCTTCAGATGGTTTGCCAATGGCGAAGTCCAGAATTCGGTCGCTATCAAAGAGCGCGGGTTTGCGGCCGGGTTTCGATTGGCCGGCCCAGGTCGCGCGCAACTGTTCACGCGTCGCGCCAGCGAAGCGGATCGACATGTTCGTGATCTCGACAATCGGCTTGCCGTCCGCATACATCAACGCGTCCACGATGGCATACGGCTCCGGGCGATAGCCCAGTTCCTTGACGGAAATTTCATAGAGCACCTTGGCGGTGCTTTCGATGACTTGTCCGCGGCATTTCAACTGGCTTGCCACGCCGGGAACAGGTTCGGGCGCTGCGCCATCCGCTTCCAGCACCCAGCCCAGGCGCAGCAGATAAATGCGCAAGGTGTGCAGGCAGCACTCGAACATCAACGTGCCGGGCATCACGCGGTCGTCCACAAAATGGCAGGTGAGAAACCAGTCGTCGGGATGAATGTCGGCTTCGGCGCGGATCAGTCCAAGGCCGAAGCGTCCGCCGTGGGGATCAAGGTGAAGCACGCGATCCACGAGCTTCATCCGTCCGCTGGGAAGGGTGAGTGGACGTTGCAAAGGCAGGCCGGCGAATGCAGCACCGAAACAGCTTGCGAGGTCTCCGCTTCGCAGTGAGTTAATTTGAGAGTCGCTGTACGACTCCACCGCCATCGGCACAAAAATGTCCCAATCCTCTGGCCGTTTGCCTGCAACTGGCTGGCGGTCCAGCGCGGTTTGCACAATGCCTTTGCCGGCGTCGAGTTCTTGCGCCGTGAAAAACCCGGCGCAACCCTTCGTCATGGTGAGGAGCGGCTGGCCATTCACCGTGCCTTCAAAACTGAAGCGGAAGAGCCAGGTGCTGCCTTGACGGAAAAATTCATTGATGCGGATGTCGTAGTGAATCACCTCACCGGGGCCGGGCAGACCGCGGTGAAAAGTAACCACCGCATCCAGCAACCGATACACGGCGCGGCCGCGCGTTTCAAAATCAATGCCCAAAAATCCCGAAAGGAAAAGATCGGCCTGCCCGGCTTCCACGGCGATGCAGGTCGGAATGCGTCCGGCGTCCAAATACCAGGCGTCGGGATGAACATCATGCTCCGTGACGACTCGGCCCGACGTCATCGAGCGCGGCTCGCCCTCAACGGAGAGGATGCGGTCGACCAGCATCAACGGTTCGTCTGGCAAGCGCACGCGCGTCGGAAACGAATCCACTTCCGCGAAGGCCGCGCCCAGCGTCTTGCCGATGGAACCGATGGCGAACTCCAGGCACTGTTCACGATTCAAGGCGACGGTCTGCATCGGCGTGCCGGGTTCAATATCCGCCAGAGAATGATCTTCCATGGATCCGTCGAAGGTTCCACCGCCCGCCTTCATGGTTTCCAGCAGTGAAATCTGAAACGCTAGATTTTGGGACATCGTTTGAAACAAATTCTGCGAGAAGCGCAGATAGGTTTCATGGGCGGACGCGCGCGCGGATTCGGCGGTGGCCATTTGGGAGACGAGCGGATCGGCGGTGTGCGCGATCGCCACCGGTTCAAGTTGTCTGGCTGGAGTGAGGGCGCGTGCGCGTTGGCGGGGGATTTCAGCCACGGTTTCCGCATTTCGCTCGCGATTGGGCGATTGAAAGTCCTGCGGACGCGGAACGACGAATGGTTTTCCGCCCAACGGCATCGCGAAGAACTTGCCGCCCGCACCCGGTGCGGTTTCGCGGTGGCCGACCACACAAGTCGGCTGGCCATACAAGGTTTCCAAATTCACCGGCACGCCTTCCGTTATCAGTTGGCCGAGGAAACGGAGATACTGGCTCAATGGATTTTGACCGGCGAAGCAAGCCGCGCGCGCCAGATGTGGCCGGCCTTCGAGAATCCGTCCGATCATCCGGCTGCATGTTGCGCCCGGACCCATTTCCAAAAAGAGCCGCGCGCCGTCCGCGTAAGCGGCCTCAATGACTTTCGGATAATCCACGCCGACCAACGCCTGGGTGACGACGGAGTGCGCCGCGCTTTCCCGATTCACCGCGTAGGCGCAGCCCGCCGCGCCGCTGTAAAACCGTACTCCCGGCGGCGGAGTCGTTGGAAACAGATGCAGATCGCGATACGGCTTTTCGACAGGCCGGGCCACTTCGCAATGAACCGTCGTGACGCCGTGAATCGGAAACCATTTGCAGCCGAGTTCCGCGACGAGCGAATCCACCGCGCCGTGTTCGCCGCCGATCACACATTCCTGCGGCGTGTTGACGATCAACAAATAAACTCGCGAGCGGTTTCGCAAGGCTTCGCGCACCTCTTCGGCCGGCCGGTCAATGACGCCAAGAATCCAATCGACTTGGGCGTTCGCCGACAAATTCCAGGTCTGACGCACCGCGTCACACGCGCCCGCGAGATCGCTCGTGAACAGGGAGGAATCCTTCATGCGGCGGAACATTTCGTCGCGGGCCTTCCAGGCGTGCAGCGAAAAAAGACCGGCGGATTCGCCGAGGCTGTAGCCGATCACCGCGCCCGGCTCAATGCCGAAATGGCGGGTCAGATCGCTCACCATGGTGCCCAAGGAGACTTGGCCGAAAATCATCGCCTGATGAATGTTGTTGATGCTTGCACGGGAAGCGTCGCTCCAAAACGAATCGGGCACCATCTGGCTGGCGAGGCGTTGATTTTGACGATCCTGCGCTCGCAAGATTTCCGGCCATTGCCAGGCCAGCTCGCGGCCCATGTCGGGGTAGTGATTTCCTGAACCGGGGAAAATAAATGCGATGTGGCCTTGGGCAGCGAGAGGTTCGGGTGAAAAGAAAATCCGCTCATTACCCCGCGCGCCGTTGCGGCTGTTTGCACCAATTCTTTGTGTCGGATTTTCAACCAAAGCTTGGCGGGCCGATTCTGCGAGTTGGAGCAGTTCCGTCGCGTCGCGAGCGCACAGACTTACAGCGAACCGGCCCCGTTCTTCGGTTTTGTTTTGCCGCCACCACTTTCGCGCCAGCAGTTCGATGCCGTCGGCGGGAACAATTTTTAACCAACGCGACAAGCGTTCCAACTCGCGCGATAAACTCGCTGTGTCCTCACCCGTCACCGCAAACAACGCTTCGCTCCGAGCGCCGAGCGGTTGGCGGCGTTCCAATATCGTCACCGAAGTTTCCTGATCCTCGAACGCTTCCAACACCACATGAGTGCAGTTGCCATCCAAACTGAATGAGCTGACACCTGCACGGCGCGGCCCGTCTTGACGGTCGCGCAGCCAATACTGCGGTGCTGTGGGCAGAGCAAAACGTCCTTTGGCGGAGGCAAGATTCTCTTGGACATTTTCAATCTCGCGCAGCGGCGGAAGAATTTCCTGATAGAGGCAGAGGCTGGTTTTGACCAGGGCAGCCAAACCCGCCGCCGCACCGATGTGACCGATGGATTCTTTCGCGCTGCCGAGTTTGATCACGGAAGCCCGATTTGTTTTTTCAAAGAAGGATGCCAATGCGGAACCCTCCATCTGATCTTCTTCGGAAAAACCACTGCCGTGCGCTTCGAGGTAATCCACAGAATTCGGGCGGACACCCGCGTCAGCGTAAGCCCGTTGCAGAGATAGTTTGTAGGCGTCTGCAGTGGGAATGTGGTTTTCCGCGCCGCCGCCCGTGGCCACACCCATGCCTTGGATGACGGCGTAAATCCGGTCTCCGTCGCGAACCGCGTCGGCGAGCCGTTTCAAAACAATCGCCGCCGCGCCCTCGCCAGGAATCGTGCCGTCGGCGTTGGTATCAAACGGACGCGCCTTGCCTTGCGGCGAGAAGGGCCGGCCCGCGTGGGTGCCCAGCACGGAGCGAATATCTCCGGCTAGATCCACGGCACCGACGAGCGCGTGATCCAGTTCGCCCTGTTGCAGCGCGCGCACCGCAGCTTCCAATGCGCGAATGCCGGACGACTCCTCGGAGGAAATGGTGTGGCTCGGTCCGCCGATGCGGAACTCGCGCGCCAACCGGCTGGCCACGATGCCGCCGAGAGCGCCCATCGTGCGGTTCGCGTTCAAGGCCGGACCGGACGCCTCCCGCAGTGACGAAACCCAGCGCTCCAGTTCCACTTCGGAAAGTGGGACTCCGAGTCTCTTCGCCCATTCACGCGCGCGCTTCAGCAACGACCAGCGAAAGTGAAAATGGGTCGTGGCCAGATCCAGCCCGATGCCGATGAAGACGCCGGTGCGCAGCAGATTCATCTCGGCCGATTGCGCGTCACGCAAAGCGCCCGCGGCCACCTGAAGCATGATCAATTGCTGCGGCAGCATTTCCTCCAGCTCTTTGGGAGGGATGCGATAGCGGTCGGTAGGAATGTTTAATTCATCGAGAAAATATCCCTTGAAGCCATCTGCCGCGACACCCCACCAGCGCTTTGGTGGTTGAGGTTGCTCGTTATTTCCACCGCCCAAGACGCGTTCCTGAAACGCCCGCAGGTCACGCCAGGGACCAAAGCAGGCGTCCATGCCGACAATGGCAATCGGGTTGGGCTTGTGTTTGGTCGGTGTTTTTGGCGCGCGGGAAGCTACGCGTTTTTCCGTCCACTCTTCGATGAGGACGTGCGCATTGATGCCGCCAAAGCCGAACGCGCTGACCGCCGCACGACGCGGAGTCTTCGGTGAACGCGCGTTCCACGGTTTGCTTTCCGCAAGAATCTGAAACGGACTTTCAGCCAGAGCGATCTTTTCGCCCGCCTTTGAAAAATTGGCGGTCGGCGGCAGCATTTTTTCTTTGAGGGCGAGCAAGACTTTGATCAACCCGGCGGCGCCCGCGCCGGTGAGCAAATGGCCGATGTTGGATTTCACGCCGCCGAGCACGCATTGGGCTGGAAGCCAGCGCGCGTCGCTCCAAAGTCTCTTGAGGCTTTCAAATTCCACGGCGTCGCCCACGGGCGTTCCGGTCGCGTGGCACTCGATCAAATCCACCGCGTCGGGCGTCCATCCGGCCTGCTCGTAGGCCTGACGCAGGGCGCGCAACTGGCCCTCCGAACTGGGCGCGAGCAGATTTCCTTCAACGTCGTTGGAAAGGCCGATGCCGCGAATGACGGCGTAGATGTGGTCGCCGTCGCGCACGGCGTCGGCGAGTCGTTTCAGCACCACGATGCCCGCGCCTTCGCCGACGACCAAACCGTTTCCATTGGCATCAAACGGCGAGCATTGGCCGGTGGGCGAGAGCGCGCGTAATTGCGAAAACCCCATCTGCGTGTAAAGGCAGTCAGGGCGCGACGCGCCTCCGGTGAGCATGGCGTCGGCCCGGCCTGCGAGAAGTTCATCGCACGCCAGTTTCAACGCATAAAGCGAAGATGCACAGGCGGCGTCGAGCGTGCAACTGCCGCCCCCCAGTCCCAACGCCTTCGCAAGGACGCCGGCGGGAAGGCCGGCAACGTAGCGGTTGATAGGGTTGATTACCGGTGAAATTCGCGCGTGATTTTCGCCGAACAGTTGTTCTTCAAACAACGGACGAAAGATTTGCTCGCCCCACGCGGAGGAACTCTCCGTGGGCAGCGCGATATTGCCGAGGATGACGCCGATGCGACTGCGTTCGATATGCATCATCGAAGCGTCGTCAAACGCAGCGCGCCCCGCGTGCAGGATCAGATGAAACAACGGATCAAGTCCGGCGAGAAATTCGGGGGACAAATCCAGGCCAGTTGCATCCAGCTTGAATCCTTCAATGAAGCAGCCGCGGCTGGAATACACTTTGTCCGGCGTGGCGGGCTTGGAATCCAAGGCGTCCTCGGGGCGCAACAACCACCGCCCCGCCGGCACTTCTTTCGCTGCATCGATGCCGTTGACGATGTTGTTCCAAAATTGTCCCAGCGTGGAGGCACCGGGAAAAATCCCGCCCATTCCGACGATGGCGATCGGCTGGGAGAACTTCATGTTCAGCGGGCCAATTGATTCCGACGGAACGCGGCCTTGAGTGAATCGTCGATGACGCATTCGTAACCTTCCATGCGGGCAATCAAATGGTCTTTGGCGTCGAGAAACTCAATATCCGCCGTGGCGCGGTGCGCTGTGGCGCTGGTGATTTGAACCACCACGCGCGCGCCTTCTTTCGGAAAGCGGTTTTTGAATTGGCGATATGTGGCGGCGGCGCACGGCAGGGAGGAGGAGTGACGTTGCGCGAGACTCCACAAGATCATCAGTTGGAAACTGCCGTCCAACACCAGCGGGTCGGTGATCCAGGTATTGCGGAGCGGTTGTGCGAGCCAACACTTTGGTGCGGGCGCGGCGGTGATATCGGCGGCGATGCCTTGCGCGCCGCAGCCTGCGAGTTTTTCGATGCCTTGAAAATCACGCCCATGAAACAAGGCGTCCGTTCCGTAAATCGCCGATTCAACGCGACCATCTGGCGGCAGTTCCAAGCCGGCCAAACGCGGTTGTTCTTGGGGAAGTCTGGCGGACAACACGATTTCAGCGCGCGCATGGAGAACGGTTTTTCCATTGTCCACGCTTGTCAACTCCATCGGCACGATGAGCGAGCCATTTTCCCGACGTGCGCCACGGGTCAACACTTGGACAGGGCAAGGCTTTTGCGGATCGAGCACCACGCCTTTGAAAATCCGCAAATCGTTCAGCCCGCAAAAAGCCAGGCCGGGATTGCCGTGGAGCGCGCCGTGGGCGAGCCACTCGATAATGAGGGCCATGGGCAGAACCGCGCGGCCATCCATGACATGGGAAGCGAGGCAGGGCAATTGTGCCACGGAAACCTCGCGTTCGAAAGCGACCGTCGCCGTCGTGGATTCGGGTTGGGGAGCGGCGGTTTCCAAAATCGCCCGGGACGCGCGCGCCATGACGACGACTTCCACGGGGCGCTCGCCGCCCGTCGAGAGTTCCTGCACCAGGTATTCCGCCCCGGCGGCCAGGTCGATCAGCCCCACGCCTTCCTGTTCAAAAAGTTTTCGCAGCGACGGTGTGACCATGCCGCCATTCCACGGGCCCCAGTTGACGGACACCACGCGGCAGGACGGACGTCGGCGCGCTTCGACTTGCGCGAGCTTGTTCAACACCTCATTGGCGACGGCGTAGTCCACCTGGCCTGTCCGGCCGTAACGGCCGGTGTAGGAGGAGAACAACGCCATGATTTTCAAATCGTCGCGGGCCGTCGCGGCCAGCAACGTTTGCAGGCCCGCGACCTTCGTTGAATAGACTTCCGTGAATTGTTCGGAGGTTTTGTCCTCGATGCGTTTGTCCGCCAGCACGCCCGCCCCGTGGACGAGGCCGCGGATCGGCCCGTGGGCCTGGCGGATTTCATCGACGACGGCTTGCACTTCGGTGGCGCGGCGAACATCCACGGAACGGTAGATGACTCTGGCCCCGGCGGCTTCCATGCGGGCGAAGTTCGCCAGCATTTCGCGGTTGGCCATCCATTTCCGGAACTGCGTTTCCACGGTTTTGAGACTGGCCGGGCCGTGCAATCGGGCGTGGATGGCCTTTTTAATTTCTGCTTCCTCGTGCAACGCCGTCAGCCACGTTGGTTCCGTCTCCGGTGCCGGACTGCGCCCGAGGATGGCGAGCGTCGGTTGGAATGCCCTGGCCAGGGCGAGCGCGGTTGCTGCCGTCACGCCGCGTCCGCCGCCGGAAATCACGATAACTTCTCCCGGCAGAACCGGCGGGTTGCCGGTCTTTTGGAGCAACGATTGCGCGCGCAATTCCAAGCCGAACCGCGATTGCTTCGCGATCCCCACTTCCACCGGTCCGCCGCGGAAAAGTTCTTCCACGATGGCCTGGGCGGCTGGTTTCGGATCCGTAAATTCCGCGTCCAAATCGAGTGCCTTGCAATAGACTTCGCGCCATTCGTGCCGCGCCGTTTTGGCCAGGCCCGCCAGGCCGCCGGCGAGCGGGTCACTATGACCATTCAAGTGCGCCAGACCGAATGCGCCGTCCAACCGGGAGACGGTGGCGAAAACCGCGCCGCCGTTTTGTCCGGCCCGACGCAGCGCGGGGCCGGCGTGTTGCAAAAGTGTGAAAGCCGCCAGCAGAAATGCGTCATCAGTTTTTCCCGCGGGCGACAGAATGACCAGTCCACCCAGCGATTCCGGCGGCGGGCCGGTTTGCAATTCCGCCAGTGAACCACGACGCACCTGATGGCCCAGGCGCAGCAGCACTCGCTCAAGGTTGGCAGCCAGTTCGGAGCTATCGGTGGCCAGCCAGATTTCACTGCCGTCCGGCAGTTGGATCTCCTGGCTCGCGTGCCATCCGTTCAATGCCACCGCTTCGAGGACCTGCCTTTCCAACGCCGGCGCACCGGCGGGTTCCATCGGCACTTTCGGTGGCTCCGCCGCTGGCCCGGGCAGGGGAGCTGCTGGTGCGTCGACCGGACCACCGCAAAGGAAATCCACCACTTGTTGCAAGGTTTGCAGCGTTCCCAAATGGCTGGGCTTGATGACGGGCGCGGCGGGGATTCGCTCCTGCAATGCCGACATGATCTCGACGCGCTTGATCGAATCAATGCCCAGGTCGGAATCCAAACCCATTTCCAGATTTAACATCTCGGCCGGGTAGCCGGTCTTTTCGGAAACGATGTCCAACAGCGTTGCGGCCACCTGGTTCGCGGCCAATCCCGATTTCTGATTGACGGCAAATTGCGCCTCCTTTTCCGGAGTCTCGCCAGCGCAAAGGAAATCCACGACTTGCTGCAGGGTCTGCAACGTTCCCAGGTGGCCGGGCTTGATGACCGGCGCATCGGGCAGCCTCTCCTGCAACGCGGACATGATTTCCACGCGCTTGATCGAATCGATGCCCAGGTCGGAATCCAAACCCATTTCCAAATTGAGCATCTCGGCCGGGTATCCAGTCTTTTCGGAAACGACGGCCAACAAAACTTGGGCGGCACGCGCCGGCTGACTGCTGCTGGGTCGCGGGGCCGCTTTCGGAATTTCAACCGGGGCGAGCGGTGGCGGGACCGGTGACGTGGGCGTGAGGGTCGTTGCCCTGACTGGGGCCGCCACAATTTCCGGAGCCGGAACCGGCGTAAGGGCGGCTCCGTCGGTTGTTCCAAAGATCATCCGCTGTTGTTGTTCGAGCAGGGCTTGGAACGTACGCTGAGCCGCCTCCTGGCCGGCCAAAAATTGACGGTGCAATTGCGCGGTCTGTTCCTGCAACCGCTGCATCGCGGTCATGCTTTCCCGCGTGGCCCGCAGTGCGTCCTGCAGGTTGCCCGGCACCGGCGCTGCCCCAGTTTGAATGCCGGGCGCGGCGGCTGACAGAATCATCGCGGGTTTCGGAAATGAGGTCGCCGGCACCGCAGCAATCGGCCCCACCACCGGCTTCGCGGCCACCGGCGGGCGCCTGGGTTTGGGATTCATCTGGTTCGCGCCGCAAATGGGAATGGTCATTCTCGGCTGGCCATTGCGCGGATCATTTACCGGCGCGAGATTGCCTTCCTCCCAACTGGAAAGGTCGACGGTGTGGCCCAGTGCGGCGATGCGAATCAAGGCGTTGGCCAGATCATACGTGCCCGCTCGTTTTCCCCGGGAGGCGTCCAGGGCGATGGCCGTCACGTCACGATCGCGGAGGATCGATTGCACCAAACCAGTCAAGGTGTGTCCCGGCCCGACCTCGACGAAGGTCGTGACGCCGGACTCAAACATCGCCGTGATTTCCGCGACGAAATCCACGGGGTTGGCCAGTTGTGCGGCCAGGAGTTTTCGCGCCTGTGCCACTGGCTTCGGATATTCCCGGGCCGTGGTGTTGGCGAAAACCGGAATGCGCGCCGGTTCGAAGGTGATTTTTCCCAACGCTTCCTGGAACGGTTGCTGCGCGGAGGCCACCAACGGACTGTGGAACGCGGCGGCCACCGGCAGGCGGCGGTTCCAGATCGATTGTTGTTCCAGTCGCTGGGAAGCCCGGTCGATGTCCAGCGTCGTGCCGGCCAGCACCGATTGGTCTGGCGCGTTCCGGTTGGCGATTACCAGATCAAGTTTTTCCGTCTTGATAAATTGCTGGACGGTTTCAAACGGCGCCTTCACCGCGAGCATTGCGCCGCGCTCGCCTGCACCGTTGGCGCCGGCCATCAAACGCCCGCGCAAATTGGAAAGTTTGTGCAGGGTATCGGATTCGATCCGGCCCGCGGCGCACAGGGCGGGGAGTTCACCGTAACTGTGGCCGGCGGCGGCTTCGGGGGCGATGCCAAACGATTCCAGCACGCGCAGCGCACCAAGGCTGACCGCGCCAATTCCCGGTTGGGCAACTTCCGTCGCCCGCAGCGCCGCATCTTGTGCCTGCCTGGTTTCCTCATTGAACGCCGGGTGCGGATAAATGAAATCACTCAGGCGCTGCCGGGCCGCGGCCGGTCTTTCCTCCGCGAAGGCCTGGTCGGCCTGCGACAGGACGGCTTGCAGCTGTGGAAATTGGCAGGCCAGATCGCGCATCATGCCGATGTACTGCGAACCCTGACCGGGGAAAAGGATGCCCAGTTTTCCGGCTGCCCGCTGGCTCCCAAACGCCGCGCCTTCGGGCAGCGCCCAGGAGGTTTTCTCCGGATATTTTTCCAGCATCGCGCGCGCGGAGCTCAGCAGCTTTTTGAGGTCAGTCTGGCCGCGTTCGACCACCAGCAACAGCCGGAAGGCATGGCTGCTTATGAACTGCTTCCGCG
>JBKJSC010000051.1:0-11916 GCA_046593035.1 Limisphaerales bacterium
CCCAAAGGCCCCGGCCACATTGTGCGCCGCCAGTTCACCGAGGGCAAAGGCGTTCCCGCGCTCATCGCCGTGTATCAAAACCCCAGCAAACAGGCGAAGAAAGTCGCGCTCGCGTGGGCCAAAGGCATCGGCGGCACGCGCGCCGGCGTGATCGAAACTACATTCAAGGAGGAAACGGAGACGGATTTGTTCGGCGAACAGACGGTGTTGTGCGGCGGAGCGACGGCCCTGGTGCAGGCCGGTTACGAAGTGCTCGTCGAGGCCGGTTATCAGCCGGAGATGGCGTACTTCGAATGCTTGCATGAGTTGAAACTGATCGTTGATCTGATGAACGAATCCGGCATCGCGGGCATGCGCTTCTCGATTTCTGAAACCGCCAAATGGGGCGACGTGAGTGTCGGCCCGAAGATCATCGACGCCAGCGTGAAGAAGCGGATGAAAGCGGCGTTGAAAGACATCCAGGGCGGCAAGTTCGCCAAAGGCTGGGTGGCTGAATACAAAGGCGGCTACAAGAGATACAACGCCCTGATGAAAAAGGGCGAGCAGCATGGCATCGAAAAAGTCGGGGCGCGCTTGCGTGGCTTGATGCCGTGGATGAAAAAGCGCTCGGTCAAGGGCGTACAGGCTTCATACTAAGCGGTTGCCGGTTGTTTTCACAAAGCCGCGGGCCGACTGGCTCTGCGGCTTTTTTTCTGCAAAATTGTTTAGAACATTGTGCAACTCTGATTTTGCGGTGGTGTTTGAGCCATTGTTAGATTACTTTGAAACCATGAGCCAGATCGCCAAACCGTTTGTGTGGACTGCCAGCCTTGCCATGCTGGCTGGAGTGGCGCACGCCGCCGTCACTGATGTTACGGAGAGTCCGTACAAGGTGATTTTGACGCGCAACGCCTTTAGTTTGAAGCCGCCGCCGCCGCCGCCGCCGATAGTTGAAGCTGACCCCGGTCCGCCGCCGAACGTCAAACTCACCGGCATTATCAGCCTTACTCTGCCCAAGAAGGCGATGTTCAAGCTGGAACCCGCCAAGGGCGAGCCGATTTACCTGACCGTCAACGAAGGCGAACACTCCGACGGTGCGCTGCTCAAGGTGCTCGAAATTGATGAACAACTCGGCACCGTGAAGATTACGATGAATGGTGCCACCCACTTACTCGACTTCGAGAAGAATGGCATCAAGAACGCCGCCGCCCCGCTCGCGCCGGCGAAGCCTGCGGGTCTGCAGACCATCCCGGGGATGGCTCAACCGGGAGGCGTTCCGTCAGTGCCTTCGGCTGGCGGCGGAACCCCCGTCCAGTTCAACAGCCCGCGCTCGATAACTCCTTCCATCCCCGGCCAACCGGCTACGCCCTCCTCGCTGCAATCCATTCCGACACGTAGTTTGCGCGTGCAGCCCACGCAGCCGCAGTCGCAATTGGGGCCGGCGGTGCCGGACCAGCCGCTGACTCTGGAACAATCGGTGATCTTGAAAAAATTGGACGAGACGGTGAACCAGGACAAAATCAACAAGAAGCAATACCCGCCGTCCCCTCCCGTCCCTGGAATTGATATTCCGTGACTGGATCAATCGGAAATGTTCGTTCCGGTTCCAGGAATTGAAAGTTTTCGTCACTTCTCTCCGTCGGTATTTCTCTCGCAGGCTCGGTTCAAAACAGCATTCCCTTCTGGGCCTTCAACGCGTCGAACATGAATTGAAACGCCATCGCCGCCAGCAGCAAACCCATGATGCGAGTAGCGACTTTCATGGCGATGGGATTGATCCGGCTTGCGCCGTGTGCCGCCCAGGACAAAACGAAATAACTGACGAGGCACACCACGACGATACAAAGGTAAAGCGCGATTCGTTGGTCCCAACCGTCCGCCTGATTATGCAGCAGGATGGCTGTGGAGATCGCCCCCGGTCCCGACAACATCGGCACCGCGAGCGGCGTGATCGCGATGTCTTCCTTCTCCGCGCCGGCATCGGTTTCCTCGGAAGTTTCCTGTACCGCCGAGCGGCGCGCCCGCACCATGTCCAGCGCGACGAGCAGCAGCACCACGCTGGCCGCCATTTGAAACGCCGGCATGGTGATGCCCAGGTACTTGAAAATCCATTTGCCGATGATGGCGAAGGTCAACAGCACGCCCGCCGCCACCAGACAGGCCAGCCGCGCCATCTTGATCCGCTGCGCCGGCATATCGCGCGCCGTCATCGCCAGGAAGGCCGGCACCGTCGCAATCGGATCGATGATCACGAACAGCGAACTGGCGGCCATCAGCATGTAGGCGAGCAGGCTCATGTCGAGCAGGGAACCAGGATGGCGTCCTTCATCCCGTGAATGATCTTTTTGTCCGCCGGGCAAATCGTGGCCAGCACGCCGCCAAGCGTGGCACGCGCGGAATCATTTTCGCCGGCGACGAAATAGTACGGACAAAGCCGCACGCGACCCGGCATCGGCACGAGCTGGTTCGTTTCAAAATCGAAGTAATGCGATTCGACGAGGCGTGGCTTGTGATAGCGCTGAAGAATGTAAGGTGTTCGGTCAAAATCATGCAGCGCCTTGTCCACCGCCACGCTCCAGTCCTCCGCCGACAAATCGCTGCCGAGATAAACGCCGCGCGCGCCCCACGCTTCCTCCGAGTAGCCCGACACTTTCAAAATCAATTCCCGCTCGCGCTGCGAATAGGACTTGAGTTGCTGCCAGTCGGTGAGGTTCAACTCGGGAATCGCCGCGTGCGGCGGCAATGGCGTTGGATCCAGAATCCAAGTGTACGGCACGAGCTTGAGGAGACGGTTGAAAAAGCCTTCACCCAGTTCCTGCCGCCAGAAGCCGCGCAAGTGGCGGTTCCAAAGCAGCGCGAACAACATCTTCTCCTCGAACATCGGCTTGGGTGGCGGCGTGAGGCGGATTTGCTTCGCGGCGGCCAACTCGAAAATACGTTTAGCGCTCGGCACATTGGCCAGATCGAACAATTCGAAGAAGCGGTAAACGGCGTCTCCGGCGGTAAAGTCGTTGAACGTTGAACGTTGAACGTTGAATGTTGAACGTTTGTTTTCGTTGAGCCTCGCCGCCAGCCATTCCATCTCCGGCCGGTAACTCGCCGCCTCCTCCGACACGACGATGTGAACCTGCTTCGCGTCTCCAAAAATAGATTCAAACCCGCGAATCATTCCCTCCGCGCCACCGATGATTTTGGATTCTGGATTCTGGATTCTGGATTGTGAATACGTCCTGTTCAGCCACGCCGTCAGCCCGATGCCGCCCGGCACACTGTCGAGTTCGGTGACACTGACGCCGTTTTCCGTGAGCAGCAAATCAGGCCGGATGACGCGCGGGACTTCGTTCTTGAAGGCCGAATGACGCTGAAGCTCGATGAGTTCCGCCGGTTTGCCCTGGTCGAGCCAGCGCGTGACCCATTCCGGCTGCTTGCCCGCGACGCTCTGCCGGTACAGCAAATTAACCGCGCGATAAAATTGCAACAGCACGCGCCCCAGCGAATCCAACTCCTTCGCCAGTTCCGGCCCCAGCGCAAACGGGGCAGGGGAGATGCGCCAGTGCTGGTCGGCGAAAAGGCCGCCGGACGGCAGCGCGTCGTGGATGGCTTTGGCGGCAGACGCGGGAGAATTCATTTCGCGTAGAGGAAGCGGACGATGCCCATCGCCAGCGCGAACGCGAGGCCGTTCCAGAAGCGCTCCAAGCTTGCGCGCTCGCCGCCGTGTTTCTCCTGCCACTTGCCGAACGCCGACATCATCACGCCTGCCAGCGGTGGAATGACGAAGAGCATCGCCACGCGCAACCACTGGGCTTTGAGAAAGTGTTCCCTGAAGACGAGCAACGAGAGCCCACCGGCGATGGCACCGAGCAGAATGTTTCCGAACAAGCTTAAGAACGGATGGCGGCGGGCTGTATCTCCATCAACAGCCGAGCGCAGGCCATAGTTCACCAGCAACTCTCCGACAAGCTGGATGAACAGTTCGCCGAGAACATTGAAGAGTATCTCGAAGATGAATTCCATCGCGTCTCCTCATCCGCGCACTTGCCCGCTGCCGAAGCCGAGCCACTTGTAAGTCGTCAACTCCTCCAGCCCCATCGGGCCGCGAGCGCCGATCTTGTCGGTGCTGATGCCGATTTCCGCGCCCATGCCGAACTCGCCGCCGTCGGTGAAGCGCGTCGAGGCGTTCCAATAGACCGCCGCGCTGTCCACCTCGGCGAGGAATTGTCGCGCGCGCGCCTCGTTGCGCGTCACAATGCTATCCGAATGCGCCGAGCCGTAGTACGCGATGTGATCCATCGCCGCCTGCACGCCATCCACGACGCGGACATTGAGGATGTAATCGTTGTACTCGGTAAACCAATCCTGCTCGGTGGCGGCCTTCAGCCGAAGTTGAGGTTTGAGAGTTGAAAGTTGAGAGAAAGCAATTTCGTCACAACGGAGTTCAACGTTCTTATCGGCGAGCTTCGGCGCAATTTGAAGGAGGAATTTTTCCGCAACGGCTTTGTCCACCAGCAGCGTTTCCATCGCGTTGCAGACGGCGGGCCGCTGGCACTTGGCGTTCATCACGATTTCCTCAGCCATTTGAAAATCCGCGTCGGCATCCACAAAGACATGGCAGACGCCCTTGTAATGTTTGATGACCGGCACCTTGCTGCACTCGGCCACAGCGCGGATGAGTCCTTCACCGCCGCGCGGCATACACAGGTCCACATATTGCGTGAGCGAGAGCAACTCTTTGATGGCCTCCCGTTCCGTGGTTTGCACGACCTGGATCGCATGCGGTGGAAAATTGCCCACCTCCTGTTGCGCCGCCTCAACCATGATGTCGGCAATCGCGCGATTTGAATTCAACGCCTCCTTGCCGCCGCGCAGAATCGTGGCGTTGCCGGATTTCAGGCACAAGCTTGCCGCATCCGCCGTCACGTTGGGCCGCGATTCGTAGATGATGACCACCACCCCGATGGGCGTGGAAATTTTCTGGAGCTTCAAGCCGTTTGGCCGCGTGCGTTCGTCGAGCATTCTGCCGACGGGATCGGGCAGCGCGGCCACTTCGCGCAGTCCACGCGCCATCACGACGATGCGTTTGTCGTCGAGCTTGAGCCGGTCGAGCATGGCGGTGGAGAGGCCCATCTGCGCGCCGACTTCCATGTCCTTCGCATTGGCGGCTTGAATGGCATCGCGCTCTTGCTCCAGCGCGTCGGCCATGGCGAGGAGGCATTCATTTTTCTCCGCCGTGGTCAACCGCGCCAGTTCGCGCGCGCCTGCCTTGGCTTGTTTCGCCAGTTGCGTCATTTGCTCCGTCAACGTCATGGCGGGAAACTAAGCCAAATGGCGAAAGATTAAAGCGGGAAGTTGCGGCGGCTGGCGCAGTCTATTTCGGCGGTTGATCTTTGCGCGGGAATAGCGGGGCAGGCTCGCCAATCGAATCGCCGGCGCGCAAACCGCCCCAGGCGGCGGCGGCAAAGTTGGCGGGCGAACCCGACAAGCCGAGTTGCGCGTAGATTTTCTCCGCCGTCGCCGGAATGAATGGCCAGAGCAGCACCGCAAGGATGCGGCAGGATTCGCACAGATTGTAGAGCACTTCGTCCAACCGCGCGGACTGCGCCGGGTCTTTCGCCAGCCGGAACGGCGCGGTTTGATCGACGTACTGGTTCGCGCGATTGACCAGGCTCCAGATCGAATGCAGCGCGCCTTGCAGTTCGTTTGCCCGCAAATGAGCAACGGTCTCCTGCACCACCTGGTCGCCCTCTGAAGCCAGTTCGTTGGAACGCGCGGGAATGATTCCGTTGCGATATTTCTTGAGCATCGAGAGCGAGCGGTTAATGAGATTTCCCAAGCCATTCGCCAGCTCCGCTTGATAGCGCGCGGCGAAACCGGCATCCGTCCAATTGCCGTCCGGGCCGATGGCCAGTTCGCGCACGACGTAAAAGCGAAAGGCATCGACACCCCATTCGTCAATGACCGCGAGCGGATCCACCACGTTGCCCGTGCTCTTGCTGATCTTCGCTCCATCCTTCTGCCACCATCCGTGGACGAGCAACTGCTTCGGCAGCTCCAAGCCCATCGCCTTGAGCATGACCGGCCAATAGACGGCATGGAATTTCAGGATGTCCTTGCCGATGACGTGGACGTCGGCGGGCCAGAGGGAGAGCGAGGGGTGGGGTATGGCGTCTGGGGTCTGTGGGGGGAGTCCGCGAGCCTCGGATCCCAGAGCCGAGACGCCAGACCCCGGACCCAGCTTTGGGTCGCCGAGGGCAGCAGGGACGCTGATGTAATTAACCAAGGCGTCGAACCAGACGTAGGTGACGTACCTTGCATCGAACGGCACCGGAATGCCCCAGTTCAATCGTGCCGCCGGGCGGGTGATGCACAGGTCTTCGAGGGTGTTGTTCTTGAGGAAACCGAGGACTTCGTTGCGCCGGTAGTCGGGCTGGATGAAGGACGGATTCGCCTCAATGTGCTCAATGAGCCACTGCTGGTGCGCCCCGAGTTTGAAATACCAGTTCTCCTCCGAAAGCTTCACGACTTCGCCGTAATGCGGCGGAAAGGAACCATCGGGCAGACGTTCCTTCTCGGTCACAAACGTTTCCTCCTTCGTGGAGTAAAAACCCTCGCGGCTTGCTTGATAGAAA
Source organism: Limisphaerales bacterium (assembly GCA_046593035.1). Lineage (GTDB taxonomy): Bacteria > Verrucomicrobiota > Verrucomicrobiia > Limisphaerales > JAYTXL01 > JAYTXL01. The sequence goes on from JBKJSC010000051.1 coordinate 6,606, forward strand.
TGTCCCTCCCGGTGGAGTTTGACAAGAATCGCCTGCACGACTTCCTTATGGCGCGGTTCGGTCGTGCGGATAAAGTCGTCGTTCGTCAAATTCAATTTCGCGGCAAATGATTTCCAGACCGCCGCCAGTTCATCGCAATACACCTGCGGACTTTTGCCCTCCTTCTCGGCGGCTTGCTGGACTTTTTGGCCATGCTCATCCAAGCCGGTTAGAAAAAAGACCTCTTCGCCCAGGCTGCGCCGCGCCCGCGCGATCACGTCGGTCACGATTTTCTCGTACGCGTGGCCCAGGTGCGGCTGGCCGTTCACGTAGTAGATGGCGGTTGTTAGATAAAAGCGTTTGCTCATGCCCGGTCAGTTTGGGGCAAGGCGGCGGCAATGGCAATCACGGGAATAAAATCCGCCGTTGACGACGCGGGACGCTTTGTTACGTTGCCGGCGTGAATTCCAGCAGTCAGCGATTTTGCGGGTTTTGGTTGGGCGGAATTTATTTCCGCCCGGCAAACCTGCGTGCTGGGCTGCGTTAACTCAACCACCCCCAAACCGAACCGCAGGTGATCGCCTGCGGTTTTTTTTGTCGAACCGCGGCGCGACGCCGGAAAGCAAATATGATCATCGTCCTGAAACCAAACATCTCCAAGAAAGACGAGCGCGCCGTGGTCAGGGAAATCAAAGCGCTGGGCTACAAACCGCATATCATGCGCGGCGTGGCGCGGACGGTCATCGGCGCGATTGGTGATGAACGCACGCACAAGTCGCTCGAAATGCTCACCGTCTGGCCGCAGGTGGAGAGCGTCATGCCGGTGCAAAAACGCTTCAAACTGGTCAGCCGCGAGGCCCATCCCACCAACTCCACCGTCAACGTGCGGGGCAATTTGATCGGTGGGAAAAAGTTTCAGGTCATGGCCGGCCCCTGTTCCGTCGAGAGTGAAAAGCAATTGCTCACCACGGCCCACGCCGTGAAAAAAGCGGGCGCGACGATCCTGCGCGGCGGCGCGTTCAAGCCGCGCACCTCGCCGTACGAGTTCCAAGGCCTCGGTGAAAAAGGTTTGAAGTTGCTCGCGAAGGCCCGCAAGGAAACCGGCCTCGCGATCATCACCGAACTGCTTTCCGAAGACCACGCCGAGATGGTTGCGGACTACACCGACATCATTCAAATTGGCGCGCGCAATTCGCAGAATTTCCAACTGCTCATCGCCGCCGCCAAGACCGGCAAGCCGGTGCTGCTCAAGCGCGGGCTTTCGATGAAAATCGAGGAGTGGTTGCTGGCGGGCGAATACATTCTCGCCAACGAAAATCCGAACCTGATGTTCTGCGAGCGCGGCATCCGCACCTTTGAAACCTACACGCGCAACACGCTTGATCTGGCGACCATTCCGATCATCAAGAAGGAATCACACTGCCCCATCGTGATCGATCCGAGCCAGGGCGCGGGCCGCAGCGATCTAGTTGTGTCCATGTGCAAAGGCGCGGTGGCCATGGGCGCGGACGCGTTGCTGATCGAAGTGCATCCGAATCCCAGCGAGGCCTGGAGCGATGGCGCGCAGCAAGTCACGCTCGAAGGCTTCGCGCGATTGATGGAGGAACTGAAGCCGTTCCTCACCGCTGCGGGACGGGAATAATCGGCGACGTGGTCAACCGGCTCTACTGATCTTGGCGGTGTTTCATCCGTGTTCCATCCGCGGCAAAAGAATGGTTTCGGTTAAGCCACCCGTTGCGTGAGCCGCGCGGCCAGCCAGGTTTCCGCAGCCAGCAGCGCCATTGCGACGAGGATCAGCCAGCGCCACAGCTTTTGTTTGCCTTCCAGTTCGCTGTCCAACAAGCGCCGCTTTTGCTCGGCCTGTTGCGCTGCGCTGGTGGTTTGCTGTTTTAGGGGAACGCCCAGCCGTTCCAGTTCATCCAGCGGCAATGGCGCTGTCTTGCTTTCGGCCGGGTCAAGATTCACCGCGAAACGCTGCGTCGCCGACGGCAAGTTCACGGTGTAAATCCCCGGCTGATCCGTCAGAGAAAATCCCGCTTCGCCTTTGACCGTCTCGACTTGGCTCCCATCCGGCTTGCGCCATGTCACCGTCGCGTTGGTGTTCGCGCCCACGGTCGCCAACATCACGGTGTCGCCGACAAAATATTGACCAGGCCGCGCAGCCGGAGCACCACTTTGCTCCAAAAGGGAATAGAGCAGCGGAACAAATTTGGACGAGAGCGCAAGCTGGCTGTCTTCCGGTTGCCAGCCAGCGGTGAGCACGAGCAGCTTGCCTTTGCCCACGGCGGTTTCGATCAACGCCGCATCGCCGTTGTCGAACTTCGCCAAAACCCGTGCGCTGGGAATTTTCGCGGTGTCGAGCCGGCGATGTTTCCAAAAATGAATCTTCGTGAAGTCGCTGAAACGCGGATCGACGAAAGGCGAGAAGATCGGATGACGAAAATCAATTTCACCGAGCATCGCATAGCCGCCGCCCGCCGCTTCACTCGCCGCCAAGCCTTCGACTTCCAGCACGCCGCCGAGGGTAAGCGTCATCGCGGGCGACCGCAGCAGAACCAATGCGGTCTTGCCTTCCTCCTTCAACCAGCGACGCACCACCGGCCACCGTGCCTCGGGCAGCGCGTCAGCAATGATGAGCAATGGCGTGTTCTCCGTGTCGGCTGGCAGCAGCACCGCGTCGGAGCGGCGGGCGATCACTTGCGCGACCTGCCGGCGGGTTTCCTGGAATCCGCGCTTGAGAAAATAGAGCGGCTGCGTGGCGTCCTTCTCCGCGTCATTGCCCAAAAACAAAATGTTCACCCGCGCCGCTTCCGGCGAAACGACAAACACCGTGTTGTCGAAATCGTCATCATCACCGCGAAGGATCAAGCGGTCCACCGCCACACCGGCGGGAGGCGCTGGCGCAGGAACGACGCGGCTTTGCCCCGGCGGCACATAAACATCCACCGCCAAGCCGGCAAAGCCTTTGCCATCGGCGAGCGCCCAGCCGATTTGGAATTGTTCTTTCTGCGAGTCGGAAGCGTTGCTGACGCGGACGCGGATTTGCGTTTCAGCAGATTTTTTTCCGGTGTCCTCGGCTTCGGCGACGAGTTGCAAACCGGCGTTGGAACTCCGCTTCACTTTGACCGGCTCCATCACCAGTTCAATGTCCTTGGGCCATTCGTACGCCTGCAACGTGTCGAGGTGGCTGCCTTCCTGCAAATCGCCGATGAGCACGACCTGCCGTTGCCCGGCGAACCGTTTGTTTTCGGGGTCTTCGAGCGCCTCGGCGGCGGTGACGAGCGCGTTGCCAAGGTGCGTCGAAAACCAGCCCGGCGTGATTTCGCCGAGGCGCTTGGTCGCGAGCGGTGCGCGTTCGGCGACGGCGGTCTGCGTCCATTGCTCGAAGGTGACGAGGCGATTCACCGCGCGGTCAAAAGTGAAGACCGCGACCTGATCGGCGGGACCGGCCTGGCGCAAATGCTTCTCCACTTTCGTGCGCGCGTCTGCCCAGAGTGAGCTTCGCCGCATGCTCGCACTCGTGTCCACCAGCAGGATGACGCGTTTGCCGGGGCCGGTGGGTTGCGGGTTGTCGCTGGCGTGTTGAATAAAAGGCCGCGCAAAACCGAGCGCGAGCAGGCAGAGGACGAGGCACCGCAACAGCAGCAGCAAAATGTGCTCGAGTCGGCTGCGTTTCGTCACGCGCGGCGGCGTGGGCAGCAGGAACATCAGCGAACTGAAAAGGGTCCGCTCCTTCGTGGTGCGCCGGATGAGATGGAACACAATCGGCAACGCCACCGCGAGGGTGCCGACGAGAAAGAGCGGGGTGAGGAAGTTCATGTGCTCTATCTGCGTGTCTGCTTCACTTTTCTTCCCCGCTGCATCCGCTCGCGCAGGAAGTCGAAGAGCAGCAGTTCCAATGGCTGGTCGGTCGCCAGACGGTGGTAGCCGATGCCGAGTTTCTGGCAGGTGGCACGCGCGGCGGCGCAATGACTTTCCAACTTGCCTAAGTATTCGCGGCGCGCGGCCGCCGGATCAATGTAGAGATCACGCCCCGATTCCACATCGTGAAACATCGCGGCCTGATCAAAGCTGAACGTCAATTCCGCCGGATCGAGGACGTGAAATAGAACCACCTCGTGTCCGCACGCGGCGAGGCTGGTGAGATTTTTCTCCAGCGATTCAATCGGCGCGAGCAAATCGGAAACGAGCACCATGAGCGCTCGGCGTTTGACCATTTCCACGATTCGCTTGAGCGGCACCGTGAGGTCGGTGGCGCTGCCGCCCGCAGGTTTTTCCAAAGCCAGCATGAGGTGACGCAAATGGCCGGTGCGATGGCGCGCGGGCAGGTATTCGCGGATTTGCTCGTCGAACGTGAGCAACCCGACGGCGTCGCCCTGGAGATAAAGAAAGTAGGCGAGCGTGGCGGCGAGGGTGTTGGCGTATTGCGCCTTCGTCCAACCGACGGAGCCGTAGGTCATGGAGCGCGAGTTGTCCACGAGCAGATGGCAACGGAGGTTCGTCTCATCCTCGAACTTCTTGATGAAATAACGGTCGCTGCGCGCGTAGAGCCGCCAGTCGAGATAACGCGGATCGTCGCCGGGCGTGTATTGGCGATACTCGGTGAACTCAACGGAGAAGCCGTGATACGGGCTGCGATGGAGGCCCTTCCAAAATCCTTCGACCACGACGCGCGCGCGCAGTTCGAGATTCTTGATCGCCATCAAGGCGCGGGGAGCGATGAGCGTGCCCGGTTGCGCGTCGAAAGATTTGATTGGAGCCATCACGCGCCCACGTTTGGCTTCACGGTTTCCAGCAGACGCTGGATGACCTTCTCCACGTTGATGCCCTCAGCCTCGGCGCGGTAATTGATGAGAATGCGATGGCGCAAAACCGGCGGGGCGAGTGTCTGAAGATCTTCGATGGTGACATGCGCGCGGCCTTGGAGCAGCGCGCGGGCCTTTGCGCCGAGGACGAGATATTGCCCGGCGCGTGTGCCCGCGCCCCAGCTTACCCATTCGTTGATGAAGTCCGGCGTGCCGGCCTGCTTGGGTCGCGAAGCCGCCGCCAAGCGCACGGCGTAACGCACCAAATCCTCCGCAATCGGAACCCGGCGGACCACGTCGTGAAAGCGCAGCACGTCCGCGCCGTAGAAGAGCGGTTCAATTGCCGCCGCCGTCCGCGCAGTCGTTTGGGTGACGACGGCGACCTCGTCATTCTCCGGCAGATAATCCATCACCACGTTGAACATGAACCGGTCCAACTGCGCCTCCGGCAGCGGGTAAGTGCCCTCCATCTCCACCGGATTCTGCGTGGCCAGGACGAAGAACGGTTCCGGAAGCGTGTGCCGGAC
>JBKJSC010000071.1:0-9482 GCA_046593035.1 Limisphaerales bacterium
TTTCAATTTCATCCTGCGCAGCCAGCCGAGTCGCCCTGGTAAACTCGGTGTTGGCATTGGTGAGCTTGGCCCGAGAATATTGCAGGTCACGCTCAATGCTCGCCCGTCGTTCAGCCAACCGATCAAGTTCCTTCTGGATTGCCAACGCGCCGGTATTCTTGCGGCCCATCAATCTCTCGGCGTTGATAAACTCCTCGCGCTCTTTTTTGTATAAATCAATTTTATCCGCCGCCGCCCCGCCCGGCTGGGCCATTGAAGCGACGCTGCTTCCCAAAAAAGCCACCGCCATTAAAACTCGAATTAAGGTCAAAAGGTTTGTTTTCATTTTTTAAAGGTGCCGTTCGCAGCTAACTTCTAAACACCGTCAACTTCGGTCGGCAACACTCCCGCTAGGAGACTGGATTTTGCAATTGTTGTAAAGAGAATTTGAAAGTCTTTTGGGAAATAATTCTTCCATGATTTTGGTTCGGCATCGATAATTGCTCAGGATGGAAATGTCCGGCTTCAAATTTGGCAATCGATTAGAATGTTTTCCGCAGGCTCAACACCACCAAGTTCTCATAGTAACTGGTACCCGGTGCGCTTGAGTTGCGTTGCTCGTATTGGTAGAGGAGGGTGGATTGAAAGGTCTCGGAATGATTGCGGGTAAACTCAACACGGCCGGTAAATAGTTCGTGATCCGTACCCAAAGCCGCGTCAGTGGTGCTCCGCGTGTAAACGCCCGTCGCGCGCAAATTGGACTTGGGACTGATGTTATAAACCAATTGGAGGCCTCCAATCCACTCCGTGCCGCCCGACCGGCTCGTCCTCTCGTTTTCATACCGTCTCCATTCGCCAAATATTTCACCCGTGATGTCTGGTGCCACGACTTGGTTCAGCCGGTAAGCCACATACTGAACCATATCTCGCGCCGGATAAGTTGTGGTGCGCCCATATTCCAAGGAATGATACGTCCGTGGTCCCAGCGTGTGATGAAGGGCGAGGCGCCAGATCATGCCGCTCCCCCGGGCTTCGTCGGACCAGTAATAACCCACATCTCCAAGGAAATCCATGTTCTCCGTGACGGGTCCAAAAACCCCGCTCCGCAGGGTGTGATCCCACCCCTTCCGAGTGTTGTCGGTCGTGGTTTCGTAATTGATAAAGGGTTTAAACCGCAAATTTTTGCGTTCGGAAACGATTGAGGCTCGTCCGGAATCCCGGCTGGTGATTTGATTCAAATTGTTTCCACCGTACCAAATATTCTCGTGCATGTAACCGAAGGTTGCCCGCGCGACAGTTGGCACCATGCGGCTGGCGGAGATGCCAGCGACATTGTGGTATTCCAGATTTTGTGCGGTCAACGTGCCTCTTCTAAAGCGGTTGTCCCCTCGCGTGTTCCTCGTTCCGTCCGAATAGATATAACGTCCGGCAATGTCTTGGTCCTTGAACTGAGCACCTTCAAATTGCTGATCCAGCTGGAGATTGGATTCGTATTGCGCGGTGGTGACGCGGAAATCGTCGTAAACCCTTGTTTCCCAGCCAGCCAGGATAAAATCATAGGCGATTTGCGCTTGGGCAATCGGTCCAAAACCGAAGCGCACATCCAACGGGTCGGCGATCCCAAATCCGGCAATTCCGATCTTGTTCTGAAACGGCAAATACACCACCGATCCCGCAACCGCAAACTGCAGGCCATCGTTGACTTGAAACAGTAATGCCGCATCCAATCGGGCGATTCCAATATATCCGCTTTTCCGTCCGGTTTCAGTCGCATTCACGTTGTCACTGAACAAAAACGAAGCGGAGGCCTGTCGGAGGTCGAGGTAAAAGCGCCCGATCTTCAATTCCGCGTCTTCGGGCCGAAAGCCCCGCCGAATCAACGGTAGGTGGATGGAGGGCGCGGACAAAACCGGCACGGAGATCGAGCCTTGTCCGGGGCCTATTTTGGGCTGAAAGGGCGACGGTCCCACTCGGAGTGGTCGGAACAAGTTGTCGTAGGGTGCCCCAGTATCGCCGACGATTTCAGTGGCTGGCTTGCCGCCATCCACCGAAGTAACATCTTGCGACAACCCCTCCGAGATCGCCATTAAACTGAAGCCGCAAACCAAGCTGGAAGCCCAGCCGCGCTTATGACAAACCATAAATTTGACAAAGCGGAGACAACCCACCCGTTCGATGTGGCCAACAGCCATGCTATTTGGACCTTCTCCAAAAAAACAATTCCGGATGACTATCAGCATGAATACACGACGGCAAGTAGCAGAGCACCCCTACTCCGGGAACCAAAATCATGAAGGCCAGCCAAAAACGGCGGCGGGCCGGCGTATAAGCCTGCTTATTAAGGCTGCCGATGGCGCAAACCAAAACCGCGATCCAAACGCAGATCATGCAGCCAAGCACCTGCCCGTTAAATTTGATCGCATTCAGACTAAACCGTCCGATAATTTCGTTCATATATGTACTCTTTTAAGAATTGTCAGCGGCCATGCCCCGACACGCTTTCATTCAGCGCCCATTGGTATTTCACGAATCCCAGAAGTTGGCAAATGCAAACTTACCGAAACTAATTCGCGTGAAACCATTTGCTTTAGCTGCTTTGCCGGGATCGTCGAGTGTTTCTTGCGCCCTAGCCAGGTTTTAACCACTGTCATCATGACAAGACCGCTCCAGTCACAGCAGCCCTAATCTCTGCGATTCGCCCAAGGTTTGCTCTTGAATTCCGCCCACTGAACGAAAATAATCGAGCCGGCAATACAACCATTGTGGCAACCGCACTAATCACCGTTAGGACTCCCCTCCGCGCTCGGGTGGCCGGTTTCCCACTCGAAGCGCGTAAACCCGCCTTCCGCCCACCTTCTATTCCATGACTGAAACCGTTGAGTTGACCATCCTGATGCCTTGCCTGAACGAGGCGGACACGCTGGCGGTCTGCATTCGCAAGGCCAAGGCGGGACTCGCCGAAGCAGATATTCGGGGCGAAGTGTTGATCGCCGACAACGGCAGCACGGACGGCTCACAAGCTATCGCCCTGGCCGAAGGCGCGCGGGTCGTGAATGTCCAGTTGCGCGGCTACGGCAATGCGCTAATGGGCGGCATCGCCGCCGCGCGCGGCAAATTCATCATCATGGGGGACGCGGACGACAGTTACGACTTCCGGGAAATCCCCCGCTTCGTGGCGAAGTTGCGCGAAGGCTATGAGCTCGTGCAGGGCTGCCGGTTGCCGTCGGGTGGCGGGCGTGTGCTGCCGGGGGCGATGCCGTTTTCGCACCGCTGGCTGGGCAATCCGATGTTTTCCCTCATGGCACGCTGGTGGTTTCACGCACCGATTCACGACGTTTACTGCGGGCTGCGCGGGTTCACTAAAGATCTTTACCAGCGGTTGGATCAGCGGTGTACCGGCATGGAGTTCGCGACCGAGATGATCATCAAGTCCAGCCTCAATGGCGTGAAAATGGCCGAGGTGCCGATCACGTTGCATCCGGACGGACGCAAGGCGCACGCGCCGCATCTGAAAACGTTTCGCGACGGCTGGCGCACGCTGCGGTTCTTCCTGCTCTATTCACCGCGCTGGTTGTTTCTCGCGCCCGGCGCGTTGCTCATTTTGATCGGACTCGCGGGTTACGCGCTGGCGCTGCCAGGCGTGACCATTAAGGCGATCACCTTCGACGCACACACCCTCTTGTTCGCCAGCCTGTCGATTCTGTGCGGCTACCAGTCCTTTCTGTTTGCGGTGTTCACCAAGACGTTTGCGGTCAACGAAGGGTTGATGCCGGCGGATGAACGGTTCAACCGGTTCTACCAGTTCGCGAACTTGGAGCGCGGTTTAATCGTCGCAGTCGTGGCGATGTTGGCTGGCGTAGGGCTGCTCGTCGCGGCGATCAATCAATGGCGGCTGGCGAGCTTCGGTCACCTCGACTACGCGCACACGATGCGCCTGGTGGTGCCGGGCGCAACACTGACCGCGCTCGGATTTCAAACCATGCTTTCGAGTTTCTTCGTAAGCCTGCTAGGCATGCACCGGCGATGAGTCCACCCCCGCCCAACCGCCCCGAGTTTGACGACTTTGCCGGGAATTACGACGAAGCGCTCGCGCAAGGCATCGCCGTGTCGGGCGAGGACAAAGACTATTTCGCGCACGGCCGCGTGGCTTGGCTGGCCGAGTGCCTACGACGGCTCCACACCACGCCACAGTCCGTTCTGGATTTTGGCTGCGGTACGGGTTCCGCCGCTCCTTATCTATTGGGCCTGAACTCCGCCGTCCATTTGACAGGTGTTGAAGTCTCCGCCAAGTCGCTGGAAATTGCGCGACGGAATCACGGTTCACCGCGCGCGCAATTTTGCCTGCTTAACGAACGCGTCCCCTCCGCCGACCTCGACCTGTCTTTCTGCAACGGCGTGTTTCACCACATTCCGCTCGCAGAGCGCGCGGGCGCAGTCGAACATGTGTTCCGCTCTCTGCGGCCGGGGGCCTGTTCGCCATGTGGGAAAATAATCCATGGAACCCTGGCACACGCTACGTGATGAGCCGGATTCTGTTTGACCGCGACGCGATCACACTGCCGCCGCCGGAGACGCGCCGATTGCTGCGCGAGGGCGGTTTTGAAATTCTCCAGACGGATTTCCTGTTTTACTTTCCGCGCCCGTTGAGTTGGTTTCGCCGCCTGGAGCCGTCCTTGCGCCGGTTGCCCTTGGGCGCACAATATCAAGTGCTGGGCCGCAAACCCGGTGGCTCCGTTCCGGTGCTTCCGAATTGAGATGAATTCTCTTGCCCGGTAATCCCTGATTTCGCACCGCACTCCCGACTTGGATTCAGCCCGCTGCGAAGTTTCCAGATATGTCGTTAACGCCGTTCCAACCGGGTGACAAATTGCAGCGCGCGGTCAAACCACCAGGTCGCCGGCCAGGGATAAAGATGCAGGTGCTTTTCCCGCGCCGCGACCGCCCAGCCCAACTCCTCGAACGCCTGTGCCCACCGGGCTTCGGACCAATAATTATATGGCAACGCCACACCGTGCCGCGCGTTGCCCACCCAGTCCATCAAGCGCAGCGTCGGCCCGGCCAGCAAACCGTCGCGATTGTGGTCCTTGATCACAATCGCTCGCCGCGCGACCCGCGCCGCTTCGCGCAACAACACCATCGGATCCGCATCATGATGCAACACGTCAACAAACATCACCGTGTCGAAGGAACCGTCGCCATGCGGAATCGTGCGACCGTCGAACACCGCGACCGGAATGTGCGTCTGCGGACGACTGAATACGTCGATGCCCTGAACTTGAATGTCGGGGCGCTGTTGGGAAATAAGATGAGCGATCCAACCATCGCCGCAGCCCACGTCGAGCAAACTCGCGCCGGGTGGAATGAATTTCGCCAATACCTCGCCGAGGATGTGTACGCGCCGTCGGAACACAATGTCCCCATGAATGCGATCAAGCAGACTCATTGCCGTTTCAGACCGAGTACGCTCAGAAAGAAACTCGATAACACAATCTGAAAGCCGAGTGCCAACGCGAGCACTGACGGCAAGATCGTCCGCAAAGTTTGCGCCGGATTCAAATCGCCAAACGATTTCTCGCGCCACAATCCGACCGCGGAGATTGAGCCGGCCAGTCCACCCAAAACCAACAATGCGCCGACAACCAATCCCACTTCGAGCGTGACAAATTTGAACAGCCGGTTGAGCCGCTGATCCTCAGGCATCAGCCCTTCGCTGATCGCAAAGATTTTTGTGAACACCGAGAACAGCACCGCTTGAAAGCCGATCAAAACGGCCAGCATGGCATACAGCAGCGTATGCACATCGAACGTCACCCCGCCGACTTTCTGCGGGCCGGGCAACAGCCACAACCCAGCACCCAGTCCCAACAGCATCAACAGCAGCCCCGGGTACAGGAACAGCCAGCGTGGACTGTAAACCAGCATGAACCGCAGATGCCGCCAGCCGTCGCGCCAACTACGCAAGTGTGGCGGGCGGCTGCGTCCGTCAGGCGAGAGCGTCGTCGGCACCTCGGTGATCCGCAGCCCTTGCAACGAGGCTTTCACAACCATTTCGCTGGCGAATTCCATGCCGGTCGTTTTCAAATCCAGCCGGTCGATGGCCGCCTTGCTGAAACCGCGCAAGCCACAATGAAAGTCACCCACCGGGCAGTCAAAAAACAACTTGCCGATGCCCGTCAACACCGGATTGCCGAGGTAGCGATGCAACGGCGGCATCGCGCCAGGTTTGATCCCGCCTTGGAATCGGTTGCCCATGACCAACTCAAATCCCGCGCGCAATTTGACGACAAATGGCATCAGATTCGTGAACTCGTAACTGTCATCAGCATCTCCCATGATGACAAATTTGCCGCGCGCCGCCGCGATGCCGCCCAGCAGCGCGCTGCCATATCCCCGCGCGGCGACGGGCACCACTCGTGCGCCCAACTGTTCGGCGAGGGCCTGCGAGCCATCCGTGCTGCCGTTGTCCGCGATGATGACCTCGCCGAGAAGATGGTTTTCCTGAAGTGAATTCTGCGCCTTGCGGATGCAGGCTTCGAGCGTTTCCGCCTCGTTCAAACACGGCATGACGATGGACAACTCCAGCGATGCCGCCGCCCCGGTCGAAAAATCATCGGACTGGGTTTTTGTGTTTGTCGCCATGTTCATGGGTCGGCGCCATCGTCGGCCGCAGGCTGAAGACAGTACTGGTGAGCGCTGGATTCATCAATGCTGGATTTGCCGCCGCGAATTTTTGCCAGCGACAGGCCTACTTAGGCTTCGACAGATTCGCCCCACTTCGTAATCCTACGCCCCGATGGACATGCAATTATGGATCCTGGCGGCGCTGGTGTTGCCAGCCGCATTTTATTTTCCGCAACCGGGAAACCGCTGGTCGGCCTCGGCCAAACGGGTGCTCGCCACATGGGCGGGACGGCCCGGAAGGGCGCTGGTGTTGATCGGATTGCTCTCGTTGGCAGCCAGCAGCGGGTTGACCCTGCTCACACGTGTGCCGCAACCCGGCATTCACGATGAATTCAGTTACCTGCTCGCCGGCGATACATTTGCCCACGGACGCATGGCTAATCCCACCCATCCGCTGTGGGTTCACTTTGAAAGCATCCACATTATCCAACAGCCGACTTACGCATCGAAGTATCCGCCGGGCCAAGGCCTCGCGCTGGCGGCGGGACAAGTCATCGGCGGGCATCCCATCGTCGGCGTCTGGTTCAGCACGGCACTGGCATGTGTGACGATATTTTGGATGCTGTTGGCCTGGCTTCCGGCGCGCTGGGCATTGCTGGGCGGCATTCTCAATGCGCTCAATCCGCTCGTGCTAACCTGGAGTCAATGCTACTGGGGCGGCGCGGTGGCGATGGCGGGCGGCGCGCTCGTGCTGGGCGCGTTTCGCCGGATCGTCGCGACGCCAAAAACCCGCGATGCCCTGCTGCTGGGAATCGGCGTCGCCCTGCTGGCCATCAGCCGTCCGTTCGAGGGGATGATTTTGAGCCTACTGGTGGCGGCGGCGTTGTTGATCTGGATGTTCAGCCGGCATAGCCCGCCGACCCGGCTCATCGTCCGAAAACTCATCCTGCCCACGACCGCGATTCTGGCCGTGGCTGGAACCGGGATTGTCTGCTACAACTATCGCGTCACCGGGGATCCGTTCAAACTGCCGTACTCCGTTCACGAAGCGACGTACGGCATCACTCCAAATTTTGTCTGGCAAAAACAAAGACCCGAACCCGCCTACCGCCATTCGGTGATCCGCGATTTCCAAATCAACTGGACCTTCTCCTTCTACAAGCGCCAGCAATCCCTCCCAGGATTCGCCTACGACTGCGGGCGAAAAATGTTCACGCTCGGCAAATGGTATCTCTGGGGGTTCGTGATGGTAATCCCGATCCTGCTCACTCTGCGCTCGGCACGAGAGGATCAATGGCTACGTTTCACCCTGCTACTGGGCCTGCTGTTCACCGTGTCATTGTTTCCGGTCACTTGGTCTTTGCAATCGCATTACGCCGCGCCGGTGGCTGGGTTGTTCTGCATTCTCACCCTGCAAACCCTACGACACCTGCACTTCTGGCAATGGCGTGGTCAGCCGGTTGGTCAATCGCTTACGTGCGGCTTGGTCGTGATTTGCCTAGCGGCGTCATTCCTTTTCGGTGTGCGTCCGGCGCAATACAGCAAAGGCAACTTGGAGCGCGCGCACCTGCTGGCCGAGTTCAAGCAACAAGCCGAAGCGCATCTCGTCATCGTTCGTTACTCGCCCAAACACGATTTGCACGATGAATGGGTCTATAACGAGGCCGACATCGATGGCGCAAAAGTCGTCTGGGCGCGGGACATGGACACCGTGCAAAACTGGAAGCTGCTCGACTATTTCAAGGGCCGAAAGGTGTGGTTGCTTGAACCCGACGCGAAGCCGCTCAGGCTCGTTCCCTACCCGTGAGGACGCGGGCAATCTGCCTGGTCACTATTTCACCGGCTCAATTTCAAACGCGCCGTGCAACAATACGGAAATAGTTATTCATCGGGGACACCACATTACGGGAAGCAGTCGCTTCGCAACCCATCAACGTCGCCGAAATTCCCGCCACAAAAACCTGTCGCACAAACAATTCCTGACTTTCGCTCGAATGAATGCGCCGGAAACGGCGTCAGACAAAGCGCACTATGAGCAAACAAACCAAGTTCTTGATCGGGGTCGCCCTGGTCATGGGTTATCTCTACATCAGTTACTTCACCACCTGGTTTTCCAAGAAGACCATCCAGATCGATGCCACGCCCCGCGCCCTTCCCAGCGGCAGCACCGATCCGGTGTTCCCCATGGCCTTTCGCTTGGATCAAGCCTACAAACTGACCAGTGTGAAGGTTTTTGCCTTGAAGGAAAAACAGATCAGCCGTTACGACAAGCCGGTCTGGCAACTCACCACCAAATCCAATTCCGCCCCGATCCGGGGCTTTGTTTACGGCCAGGCTATTCAGGGAATGGAGGCCGACCCCAAAATTCCTCGGCAACCGCTAAAGCCAAATATGCGCTACCGGTTGCTGCTCGAAGCCAAGCGCGGGACGGGAGAAAGGGACTTTCTGATGAACCCCCGGGCGATGCCGGTTTCGGAGTAAGGTTCAGCACCGAGTCAGAAACAACTCAGGGAATCACGCCGTTCGTACGCCACGAATCCGTGTTTGCCCAAAGATTGAATGGCTTGAACGTGAACCCATATTTGTACGGGCGCACACTGCCATCGACGAACGCATATACGGAATTGCCGGAGACGGACCCGCCCTGCCCGCGACTGTGCCGTCCCTGCTCTAGTTCCGTAATGTCATCATTGGCCGCATAGTCCATGTAGAAATGCCCGTTCGAGGGCAGGTCGCCCACTTTTTCCCCGAAGAGGATCGTTTCGGAAGGAAACTTGACCGAGGATTCCAGCACCACCACCTGCGGCAAAAAGGCGCGCGTGCCAAACGTTTCATCGAAAAAATCATTCCAGCCATTGATGATGTAGCTGCGCGGCGCCGCA
>JBKJSC010000153.1:0-15851 GCA_046593035.1 Limisphaerales bacterium
GCGGATGGCTTTGATCATTTCGGCTTCGGTCTGCAATTGCGGCGAGGTCGCGCCGGCCATGTGGAAGATGTGTTCCTCGATGATCGTCCCGTGCAGGTCGTCCGCGCCGTAGCTCAATGCCACTTGCGCCAGCTTCAGGCCCAAGCCCACCCAGTAGGCGGTGATGTGATCGAAGTTGTCCAGGTAGATGCGGCTGACGGCGATGGTGCGCAACGCGTCGAAGCCCGTGGGCGGCGTCTTCACGGGGATGTCGTTGTTCTCCGGCTGATATGGCAGCGGCACGAAGCCGACGAAGCCCTTCGTCTCGTCCTGCAACGCGCGCAATTGCCGCAGATGATCCACGCGGTCGGCGAGCGATTCGACGTGGCCGAACAGCATCGTGCAGGTGCTGCGTCCGCCGAGGCGATGCCACGTGCGGTGAACGTCCAGATATTCCTCGGCGGATTCCTTGCCCTTGGCGATGGCACTGCGGACTTCCTTGCGGAAAATTTCGGCACCGCCGCCGGTGAGCGATTCGAGTCCGGCGTCCTTCAATTCAACCAAAGTCTGCTCGACGGTTCTTTTCGCCAGCCACGCGAGGTGGAGGATTTCAATCGCGGTGAAGCATTTCAATTGCAGGTGCGGTTTGACGTTGGGGGGCGCGGGCGTCGCGCCCGCAGGTTTCGGTGTCTCGCCGAAACCATTTGGCCGTTCGTGGAATTCGGTCGGCGAGACGCCAACCGGTGCGACCGAGACGGTCGCGCTCCCCATTTCATCGTTTAGCGCGCTCAACGCCTTGAGCATGTCCACATAGTAACTGAACGGCAGCGAGGGATGCAGTCCACCGACGATGTGCAGTTCCGTGATGCCGAGCTTCAACGCCTCACGCGCCTTCTCGACCATTTGCGGAATCGTCAACTCGAAGCCGTCCGCGTCGCGTTTCTTGCGCGCGAACGAGCAGAACTGGCAGCTCAGGATGCAGTAGTTCGAGTAGTTGAGGTAGCGATTGATGATGTAACTGGCGCGGTTGCCGACTTTCTTCTGCCGTGCCAGATCGGCGATGGCGCCGAGCGCGTTGAGGTCTTTCGATTCAAACAGCCGCAGCGCGTCGGCTTCGGAAATGCGTTCGCCGGCGGCGACCTTGTCGTAGAGGTCGCGCAGTTCGCTGTGTTGGATGAAGAAATTCATGTGTCAATAATTCGGGCCGCGAAAGCGATCCGCCCACGGAAACAAAACTTCCGCCAGCGTCACGACCAGAAACACGGTGCTCACGAGCGCGTTCAGGCGGAAGAAGGCGTTCTGCACCCAGTTCATGCTGCGCCGCCACGCGAGCCAGTGCTCCATCAGCAGGCAGCCGAGGATGATGACCATGCCGATAAGATAGGCGAGCCGAAATCCCGCGAGCACGCCAAACGCCACAAGCAATCCCCACATGATCATGTGCGCGAGAAAGGCGGCCTTGAGCGCGTTGACCGGCCCCCACGCGACGACGATGGAATGCAGCCCGTGCGCACGGTCGAACTCATAATCTTGCAGCGCGTAGATGATGTCGAAGCCCACGAGCCAGAACACCACCGCCGCAGCCATTATCAGCGGCAGCACAAAACTTTCCCCCGGTGGCCACCATGTCGAGAAGGCCGCGCTGCCTTTCACGGCGAGCCACGCGCCGACAGGTGCGAGCGCCAGCGCGAGGCCGAGCCAGACGTGCGTGTAGTCGGTGAAGCGTTTCGTCACGGAATAAAAGCACACGAAAAACAACGCGACCGGCGAGAGGTAAAAGCACGCCGGGTTGAGCAGGAACGCCGCTGCGACCAAACCCGCCGCACCGACGCCCCACAGTGTCCACGCGCTGGCGAGCGAGATGGTACCAGCCGGCAGGTGGCGGTTTGCTGTGCGCGGATTGTCCGCGTCGAACTTGCGATCCACGATGCGGTTGAAGCTCATCGCGCAGGTGCGTGCGCAAACCATCGCGGTGAGGATGAGGAGGAATTTGTCCCAGCCCGGCCAGCCGCGGTTGTCCCGCGCCGCGACGAGCATTGAGGCGAGCGCGAAGGGCAGGGCGAAGACCGTGTGCGAGAAGCGCACGAAGGAGAGCCATTTTTTAATTTCGGAAAACATTTTCTAGCCACGGATGAAACACGGAGAAAACACAGATGGGGATTTATCAGGAATACAGGAAAGCAGGAATGAGAGAAAAGTGGGTTCAACCCTCTCTTTTCCTGCCTTCCTGACTTTCTGGTTTTTATCTGGGTTCAATCCGTGTTTCATGCGCGGCTATTCCTTTTCCTCGGCCCAGCGCGGCATGAGCGTTTGCGGCACGCCGAGATGGTCGAGTACGCGGGCGACGACGGTGTCCATCACCTCATGGATGGTTTTCGGCTGCGTGTAAAACGAGGGATTGGCGGGGAGAATCGTCGCGCCAGCGAGCAGCAGCAGTTCAAAGTTTTTCACATGCACGAGACTCAGCGGTGTTTCGCGCGGGACGAGGATCAACTTCTTTCGTTCCTTCAGCACCACGTCGGCGGCGCGCAGTAGCACATCCTCGCTGAATCCGTGGGCGATGCGGCCCAGCGTGCCCATCGTGCAGGGGATGACCACCATCGCGTCGGGCGGGTTCGAGCCGCTGGCGAACGGGGCATTCATGCTCTTGATATTATGCCGCGTCACTCCTTCGGCCAGGCGCAGGCCGTCGGGCAATTCCTCCGCGATGACCTGCTGCGCGTAGTTGCTCATCACGACATGCACCTCGTGCTGGCGGGGGTCCAGATGGTCGAGCAACCGCTGGGCGTACCACACGCCACTGGCTCCGGTGATGGCCACAAGAATTCTCATCGGGCGAAATATGGCGGTCGGCCCGGCGTTGGGCAAGCGAGTTAAACTTGGATTGGCCCGGATGCGCAGCAAAACACTTTTACCTTTCACCGCCCCGGCATTTTTCTAAAGTGGGCGGGTGATCAACCGCGCGTGGCAATTTAAGACCGAAGCTTGGATCGGCCTGGCGTTGATCGCAATCACACTCGCGGTGTACTGGCCGGTCACGCACGCCGACTTCCTGGTCTATGACGACCCGACCTACGTCACGGACAACATCCACGTCCAGCGCGGCCTGACGGGTGAGAGCGTGGCCTGGGCCTTTGGCCTCAGCCATCACAGCAACTGGCATCCGCTCACCTGGCTGTCACTGATGTTCGACGCCGAGTGTTTTGGTTTGGATGCGGGCGCGTTTCACCGGACCAATCTGTTCCTCCATGTCGCCAACGCGTTGCTGCTCTTTTGGGTGTTACGCCGGATGACCGGGGCCGTTTGGCGGAGCGCGTTGGTGGCGGCGTTGTTCGCGTGGCATCCGCTGCACGTCGAATCCGTGGCGTGGATCACGGAGCGCAAAGATGTTCTGAGCACGTTCTTCGGGCTGCTGACGTTGTGGGCGTATCTGCGCCATGTGGAGCGCGGTGGAAAACGATTTTATTTTCTGGCTCTGCTCTGCTTCGCACTGGGACTGATGAGCAAGTCAATGCTCGTCACCTGGCCGTGTGTGTTGCTGCTGCTGGACTTTTGGCCGCTCCGGCGAATGCGTTTTGACGCAATGAATGCGGGGCCAAACGCAGGTGGTGACTCGCCGGCAGAAACTCAGTTTAGCACTGCCACCATCGGCCAACTTTTGCGCGAGAAAATTCCGTTCTTCGCGCTGGTGCTCCTGGCCGGCCTCGCCACCTTTGCGGCGCAAAAGGAAGGCGGCTCCATTGCCACCGGTGATGCGCTGCCGCTTCCGTTACGCGTCGCCAACTCGCTCGTCGCTTACGCGGAGTATCTTCGAAAAATGGTCTGGCCAAGTGATCTAGCGGTCTTCTATCCGCATCCCGGTGTGTGGCCGTTGGCGCGAGTCGTGATGGCCAGCCTGTTCTTGATCGGCCTTTCGGTTTGGGCGATTCGTCAAAGGCAGCGCCGGTCTTATCTGCTGGTTGGCTGGCTTTGGTATTTGGGCACGCTGGTCCCGGTGATCGGCCTCGTGCAAATCGGCAAGCAATCCATGGCGGATCGATACACATACGTGCCGTTGATGGGCGTGTACGTGATGGCGGCGTGGGGCCTGGCGGATTTGTGGGCGAAGAAGCAGTTGCCCAAGTTTGCAGGCGTGGCCGTCGCGGGCGTCGCACTGGCTGGCTGCCTCGCCGTCACTGCGGCGCAAGTGAAATATTGGGCGGGCACCGAGTCGCTCTTCAAGCACGCGCTGCGTGTCACCAAAAATAATTCCGTCGCGCACCATTGTTTGGGCTGCGCTTTGGCCCGAGAGGGAAAATTCACCGAGGCCACGTTTCAGTTTAACGAAGCCTTGCGCATTCATCCTCGCTACGCCGAGGCGCATTGCAACCTCGGCATCATTCTCGTCATGGATGGGAAGCTCGCGGAGGCCAAGGCACATTACGAGGAGGCGTTGCGTTACCGCGCCAATTATTCCGACGCCTGGTATAATTTGGGCAACATCCTCGTGAAGGAGGGCCAGCTCGACGCCGCCCGCGAACACTTCAGCAAGGCGCTCGAATTCAAACCGGAGCTGGCGGATGCGCACAACAACCTCGGCTTTGTTCTCGCCGCGCAACGCAAGACGCCGGAGGCCATTGAGCATTACCACGCCGCGTTGCAGCTCCGGCCCGACTTCGCTGACGCGCACAACAACCTGGCTGTGGCGCTCGAATCACTCGGAAAAATTGAGGAAGCGACCACGAATCTGGCGGCCGCGGTGAAGCTGAACCCGGCGCAGGTGGACGCGCGCGCGAATCTGGGGCTGCTGCTGGCCCGGCAGGGAAAATTCGACGAAGCCATCGCGCAGTTCAACGCCGTGCTCCAACTCAAACCCGACGACGCTCTCACCCGCTTCCGTCTGGCCTTGTCCCTAGCCAGTCAGAACAACATGGCCGGAACAATTCAGCAACTACGAGAGGCGTTGCGTTTGAAACCAGAATGGCCGGCAGCGCTCAACACCCTCGCTGGAATTTTGGCGACGCATCCCAATGAACAATTTCGCGACGGCGCGGAAGCGGTGCGGCTGGCGGAACGAAGCTGCGCCTTGACGGGCCAGAAAAACGCGGCGTTGCTGGACACACTCGCGGCGGCGTACGCGGAAGCGGGACAGTTCGACCAAGCCCTCGCCACCGCGCAAAAAATCCGCGCGCTTCCGCCGGCGTCCGTGCCGCCTGGCCTGATGGAAAAATTGGAACAGCGCGTGCAGCTTTACCAGGCGGGCAAGCCGTTTCACCAACCGCAGTGAAGGTGCGGAAACATCGGGCTTGAGTCAGCCACCCGCTTCCGCAATAACAAAGGCGTGCCACGAACGCCGCTCATTTTTCTCTTCGCGCTGCTGGCGCTTGCCCTGACGAGTTGCAAAACTTCCTCCCGCAAACCGGCACGCATGACTGAACTTTCGGAACACCGCCCGCCGGAGACGCCCGCCAAAGTAACTCCGCCGCCCAAGATTCAGCCGCCCGTTCCGCCGCCTCCAACCGTGACGCAGATTCCGGCGTCCAACTCGTGGATTTCCTGGAGCACTTGGAGCCAGAGCCAGGGATACGGTGTACCGCAACGATTGAATTCGGCCACGAACATCTACCAGTTGAAAACTCCGGGCAACACGCTGGCGATCATCCCTGGCAGTCGGCTGGCTTACTGGAACGGGATGGAGCACTGGCTGGGTTTCGCGCCGATCCTGACGAACGGACAGCTTTTGGTGCATTCGCTGGACGTGCAAAAAAATTTCCAACCGCTTCTCTCCGCGCCACCGACCTCGCTGCGAGCCGGACGCGTCGTGGTCATTGATCCGGGCCACGGCGGCGAAAACACCGGAGCCACAAGCGTGCTGGGCGAGCGCCACGAAAAAGAATTTACGCTGGACTGGGCTTTACGCCTGCGTCCGTTGCTCGCTGCGCAAGGCTGGACGGTGTGGCTCACGCGAACGAATGACTGCGAGCTTTCCCTTTCCAACCGCGTGGCGTTCGCCGAACTGCACCAGGCGGATTTATTTTTGAGTCTGCATTTCAATTCGGCGTCGCCGAAACAGAGCCAGGCGGGACTGGAAACGTATTGCCTGACGCCAACGGGAATGGCGTCGAACCTGACGCGCGGCTTCGACGATGACCCGGCGCTCGCGCTGCCGAACAACGCGTTCGACGCACAAAACCTCCAGTATGCCGCCCAGCTCCACCGCGCGCTGGTGTACGCCACGGGGCGGACGGATCGCGGCGTGCGGCGGGCGCGTTTCATGGGCGTGTTGCGCGACCAGAACCGGCCGGCCGTGTTGCTGGAAGCCGGCTATTTGTCGAATCCGCAGGAAGCGCGGCTGATCGCCTCCGCCGATTACCGGCGAAAGCTGGCGGAAGCCGTGGCTGCGGCTCTGGAGTAATTTCACATGGCACTTCGTGATTCAACCTTCGTTCTCGTCACCGGCGGTGCTGGATTCATCGGCTCGCATTTGGTGGAACGCCTCCTGGCGGACGGCAAAAGCGTCGTGGTCATTGACGATTGTTCCACGGGAAATCTGGACAATCTACGCGCCGTCAGCACTCACCCGCGGCTGCGGGTGATTCAAAGCAAAGTCTCGACTTGCCGGGAACTGAACGCGCTCGCGGCCCAGGCGGAGTCCATCTATCATCTCGCGGCGGCGGTGGGAGTGGAATTGGTGGTCAACTCTCCCATCCGCACCATCGAAACCAACCTCAAAGAAACCGAAGTCATCCTCGCGGCGGCCAGCGAACATCGCGTGCCGATCCTGCTGACTTCCACCTCGGAAGTTTACGGGAAAAGCCAGAAGGAGGCGTTCGCTGAAGAGGATGATCTGCTGATTGGTCCGCCGCATTTGGGCCGCTGGAGTTACGCCTGCTCGAAGTTGATGGATGAATTTCTGGCGCTGGCGTACGCGCGGGAACGCGGCCTGCCCGTGGTGATCGCCCGGCTGTTCAACACCGTCGGCCCGCGGCAGACCGGAAGTTATGGGATGGTGCTGCCCCGGTTTATGGCGGCGGCCAAGGCCGGAACGCCGTTGCACGTCTATGGAGACGGCAGCCAGACGCGCTGTTTCTGTTACGTGCTCGACACGGTGGAAGCCCTGGTGCGGCTGCAAAACTGCGCCGTCGCGCGGGGGCAAGTTTGCAATGTCGGCAGCACGGAAGAAATCTCCATCCTCGCGCTGGCGCGGCTCGTTGTGCAAACGCTCGGTTCCTCGTCGCCTCTCGAATTCATCGCCTACCAGCAGGCCTACGCGCCGGGCTTTGAGGATATGCTTCGGCGCAAACCCGTGGTTCGCAAGCTCGCGGACTTGACCGGTTTCCAACCAGCCACCCCGCTGGCCACGATCATCGCCAAGACCGCCGCGATTTAAGGCAAAAAAAGAGGCACCCTTGCGGGTGCCTCTCGTGAATGCTGGCCAGTCGTTACTGGAGGATTATCGAGTTGATCGAGCCGTTGTAGGCATTGAGCGCGGCATTCAACTGGTCACGGAGCTTCTGGCTGGTGTACTGTTGCACACTGGCGTCACCCAAGACGATGTTGCCTTGAAGGTTGTGCAGCGAGTTGGTGGCCACGTTGGACCAACCCGGAGAGGAGACGGTGATGCCGACCTGCGTGGAGTTGGGAGCGGCGGCGGTGCCGAACGTGTAGTACCCGCTGTAGCAGCCGGTGTTTTCATCCGGACCGATGCTGCGGTCGCCAGTCAGAATGGTCTGCGGGCGGGTTTCATCAGCACCGGTGCCGACGAAGTAGCTGAGGGCGTTGTTTTGCTTGGTGCCATTAGCGAGACTCTGGGACGTGCCCAAGAAGTCAATCGCTGCCGTGTTCAAACGGTTGCGATCTGCGGGGCAGATCAGAACTTTGGCGGACGCCAGTTCGTTGGACATGGCTTGGAAATGAATCCACTCCGTCGAGACGCCATTTACAACTTGGCCGTAGTTTCCCGACACGGTGAAGGTTCCGGCGGACGTCGGGAAGGACAGGGCGGTGGTGGCGAAGGGATACTTGTCGTCGTTGTCACCCGCGAAGATGCGGAAGGCCAACCCGACTTGTTTGAGGTTGCTGACGCACTTGATGCGTTGCGCCTTGGCTTTGGCTGAGGCCAGGGCCGGCAGGAGCATGCCCGCCAGAATGGCGATGATGGCGATGACGACCAGCAGTTCGATGAGCGTGAATGCTCCCAACTTAGGTTTACTGATAGGTTGTTTCATAGTTGTGTTTGGTTGTTTCGCCAGAGCCTAGTTTACTTTTTACCCAGGATGCCGATATGGTTCAACCCAATTTTAGCAGGTCACATGCCACCGTCCGTTTAGCCGGTATTCCGCCTTGAAGTCAGCCGCTGACCGAGTTGTAGTGCAAAATTTCACGCCTAATGCGTGAAAAAAACGCGCACTCTTGTCCGCCAACACACCATTTGCGACGCATGACAGTTAAGTTCTAAGGATCGTTTTACCAGATGCGACCGAAGCATTCGCGAAGCAGCGCCATCAACTCGCAGGCTGAAGCATTTTCGCTTGCCCAGAGGGGAAACGATAGCGTATTAACTTCGAGGCAGTGAAACGCCATCGGTTGGGCTTGCTCGAAATGACTTCGGCGGCCGGCTGTTGACCGTTGCGCTGGGATGCCCGCGTGGCGGAATTGGCAGACGCGCTAGATTCAGGTTCTAGTGAGTAACATCGTACAGGTTCAAGTCCTGTCGCGGGCACCATCGGCAGTTTAACGCGGTAACAATTCCAATTACTCTCATGGCCTTACAAATCCGCCCAGCCAGCGACGCTGACGCCCTCTCGTGGTTGGAACTCGTCAAAGTGGCACTGGGAGAGGATCACCCCGACAAACAAGTTTATGACCCGGCTTGGATTGCGGGCCAGCTTAACCCCGCCAGCGGCAACGACACTTGGGTGGCGCAGAACAACGGACGATTGCTTGCAGCCATTTCGATTTTGGGTGCGGCTGACAAGAGTGAAAATCTGGTACTGAATTTGGGCCGCAACCTTTTTCGTCCGGAAAGTTTCACCGATGGTTCGGGAGAATCCCTGCTGCGCACGGTCAGTGATCTTGGCGCGAAACAGGAAAAGATGCTCGTCGCCCGAGTGCTCACGTCCGACAACGCCCAGCAGATCCTCTTCGAGAAGAATGGTTTCGTCGCCGTCGGTTTCCAGCCACTCAAACACATGCATCGCTCGCGCGAGGGCGTCCTTTTTTACGTCAAAGTTGCCCGGGCGCACCTGGCCACCCGGCTGCCGATGTCCGAGTCGCTGCCGCAAATTGGCGAACTGGCGGCCGTGGCGTTGGCCCACCTACAAATCACCAATCCCGCTCCGACCCGAGATGGCGTGACCGGGTATCCGCTTAAATCGGAGATCACCTATCACGACGCCACTTTCGAGGATTTTGAACTGTGGCGCATCCACGCCCAGTCCACCAACCCGGCCAAGGAAATCTCCGGCAGCTTCAACCTCGGCTTTGGTTATCTGCGGGTGCCGTCCGCCGCGCCGCGCCGCGCCGCGCTCGGACAGCGGGATAACACCGTGGTGGCCGGCTTGTGCTTTTATCTCGACGAGCAGGATCGCTGCCTCCGCATCATCGACTCGTTCTGCATCGACGACCTGTCCATCGGGGCGGTGCTTCAGCAAGTGGTCAAACTTTCCCAAAGCCAATTCAACGCCGTCTATGTGGAGATGGACGTCCTCATCAGCGCGCCGCGGCTTTTGAAGAGCGCCGAACAACTCGGCTTTGTTCCGGTTGCGTATCTGCCGGCGTTCTACATCAAGGATGGGAATTTCACCGACGTCGTCAAGATGGTGAAGTTCAACATGAGCTATTCCCGGGAAAGCTCCAACCTCACCACCAGCGCGCGGGCCATCACCACGCCCGTTGACCAAAGCCTGCAAGACCAGGGCATGGGCGTGGCGATCATCAACATGCTGCGCGGTCTGCCGATCTTCGAAGGTCTCGGCGACGGCGAATTGCGCAAAATGGCGCGGCTCTTCACGCAAAAACTCTACCGCCCAGGCGAAAAGGTTTTCAACAAGGGTGATTCCGGCAACGAAGCCTACGTCGTCATGCGCGGGCAGATTGACATCTGTCTCGAGGAAGGTGCCAAGCCCATCGCCACCGTCGGCAATGGCCAGATTTTTGGCGAACTGGCGTTCCTGGACGGCGCGGCACGGGTCGCCCTAGCGGTGGCCAGCCAGGCCACCATTTTGCTCGTCGTGCAACGCAGCGCCTTCAATGAAGTGGTGCAGCGCGAGCCGCACCTCGGCATGGTCGTCATGAAAAACGTGGCCATGGACCTCTCGAACAAGTTGCGCCGCGCCAACGCCGCGCTCTCCGGGAAAAAATAGTTTCCCCCCTCACCAGGCCACCGGCACCGACAGTTTGTTGCCAAACCGGTTCGTGTAGAAAAGCTGCTTGTTCGCCGTGCCGTACTCGTGCACCAGCTTGGTGATCTTCACGTCGTAGCAGCAATACTCCGCGATCTCCAGCAACTTGCCCTCGCGAAACCAGTGGATCGCCTGCATCCCTTCCGCCGTCTTTTCCACACCCAGCGACGCGTTGGCAATGGAGTCCAAGGATAACCGGTGCGGCAACTGTTTCTGCACCTCCACCAGCATGTCCAGCGTGGGAATTTGCTGGTGGTCAAAAAAATCATTGTGCCCCTGCAGCACTTCGTAATCGAAACGCAGGATGTTGAATCCCACCACCAGATCGGCGCGCTGCAACTCCTTGATCAACTCGTTCACCTGCCGCTCGCCGTAGATTTGGTAGTCGCCGCGCGCGCTGCTGTACGTCACGCCCACGCTCATCCGCATGTCACGGATGTTGCCCCAGCCGCCCACCTCGTCGGCAGACTTCTGCGTTTCCAAGTCGAAATAAACGATGTTCTTCATGTTCCGCTCCACGCTCACCGCTGCCGGGACAAAGTCGAGTTGTTGCCGGGCAACTGTAACGGCGCGGCCTCATCCGGCAAAGGAAAACAGTCCGGCGCATCAAGTAATTCAGGGTCGTACGATGTGTTAGCAGAGAACGTTGGAGTTCAAGCTTTAGCTTGTTCCCATCCGGAAACAACCTGAAGGTTGAACTCCAACGCGTTCAGCCGCCAAAACAAACGGCCGGCCGAGTACGCTCCGGCAACCAATTCCGAATGGACACCGCATAATCCCCTTTTCAAGTGGCACGCGACGACTAAGATGGAGCCACATGAAACATTCGGACAGAGCGAAGGCCGCGGCGCGCAAACTTATCTTGCTGGCGTTGATGCCGGTGATGGCGTTGATTATCGGCGGCCGCGTGCTAGGCGTACCGTCCGGTTCCATCATCGACGTCATCACCACAATTCTCTGCGTGTTGTACCTTCTGTTCGTTGTTTTCACCCTCTACTTTTTTCGCGACCCGGAAGCCCGTGTCCCCTCCGATCCCAAGGTCATCGTCTCACCCGGGCACGGCACCGTCGATGTGATCGACGAAACCACCGAGCCGGAATTCATGGGCGGGCCGTGCCGGCGTGTTTCCATTTTTCTTTCGGTGATTGATGTGCATGTGCAGCAGGCACCGGTCGCGGGGAAGATTGTCCATCTCAAACATTCTCCCGGCCAATTCGTCAGTGCGCTCAAGGCCGAAAGCTGCGCGCACAATGAAAACGTCCTGATCGGCATCGCTTCCTCCGAACGCTCGGGCGAGAAAATCGGCGTGCGTCTGCTCGCCGGCCTGATCGCGCGGCGCATCGTCCCGTTCGTGGCTGTTGGCGATGAACCGGCGCGCGGCGAACGCATCAGCCTGATTCAATTCGGCTCGCGTGCTCATTTGTATTTGCCATTGAACACCAAAATCGCGGTGAAGCTCGGCGACAAAGTCGTCGGCGGTGAAACCGTGATGGCGACACGCGATTAACGCTATGACCGGCAATCCGCTCCCCACCCCGCCGTCCGAAGAGGGCAAGCTGAAGATTTATTTCCTGCCCAATCTGATGACGGCGGGCAACCTCTTCTGCGGTTTTCTGGCGATCACGCGCATTGTCGAAGCGCAGGTTGCGCCGCCTTACTCTCACATCCGTGACGCGCTCTTTCTCATTCTGCTGGCCTGCATCTTCGATTTGCTGGACGGCCGGGTGGCACGCATGGGTGGCAAGGAAAGCCCGTTTGGACGCGAGTTCGATTCGCTGGCCGACATCGTTTCCTTCGGCGTCGCGCCCGCCTTCCTCGTGCATCGGATCGTCCTGCGGGATGTCTTCATCAACAATCCGCAGATCGGCTGGTTCATCGCATCGGTCTATCTGATCTGCGGCGCGCTGCGGCTCGCGCGGTTTAATTGCCTGGCCGTGATGCCCAATCAGAGCAGCGGCAATGAGTTCATGGGCTTCCCCATCCCCGCCGCCGCCGGCCTGGTCGCGTCTCTCACGCTCTTCATCATGTGGTGGAATGAAGGTTCGGAAATCGAATTTGCCAAGAGCCAGTTGCGCTTCGTACTCCCCGGCATTCTCCTGTTTCTTTCGTTCATGATGGTGAGCGAAGTCAAATATCCGTCGTTCAAGAAAATCGACTGGCGCACCCGCCGGCCATTCACGAAAATGGTCACCATCATCGTCATGATCGGCTTCTTCGTGATGCTCTGGGAAAAAATTCTGCCGATTGTCCTGCCGCTTTTCTTCACGACCTATTTGCTCTACGGCTTTGTACGGCCAAAAATCTCCCGGCAAATGCGCCATGACATCGAAGATGAAGATGAGGATGAAACGCCGGATACCATGGGTTGAGGTCACGGTCATGCCATTCTCCCAACCAAACTCGGCGGGCCATGTTTGATCTCCCGCCTCTGCTCATCGCTTGGATCACCGGCTTCGTCAGCGGGTTTGTTGTTTCGGTTCCCGTCGGCCCGATCAACATCACCATTCTGCACGAGGGCGTGCGGCGCGGCTTCCGCTGGGCCTTGCTCATCGGCCTGGGCGCGACGGTGATGGAAACCATTTATTGCGCGATCGGTTTCGCCGGTTTCTCCGGCTTGTTCGATTCCAAAATGATGCGCGCGGCCATGGAACTCGTCAGCTTTGTGCTCGTGCTTTATCTGGGCTTGAAATTCATGATCGCCCCCACGCTGCCCCCGACCTCCAAAAGCTCCGAGCGCATCGAGCAACGACTCCATCCGCACACCGCCTTCATGACGGGTTTCGTCCGCGTGCTGGCCAACCCCAACGTGCTGCTGTTCTGGATCACCCTCTCCGCCACGTTCGTCGCGCACGAATGGGTGGACACAACCTGGCAAAGCAAATGGTCCTGCATTGGCGGAGTGGCTGTGGGCGCGCTGGCGTGGTTCGTGATGCTGAGTTTTGGTGCCTCGCGCGGTCACGGCCGGTGCTCGGATAAGACGCTCCTGAAAATGTCCCGCGTTTCGGGCGGGCTGCTGGTGTTGATGGCGCTGTATCTCGGCGCCCGCCTCGTCATGCTGCTGTCACACCACCGCTGACGCCGCCGGCGTACCGCCGCAGATACTTCACCGCCACGGTCAAATCCTTCGGCCACGGCGCGGTGATGGTGACTACTGTTTCTTTCGACGGATGATTCAGCCGCAATTCTTCGGCGTGCAACGCCACGCGGGAAAGCAACGGCCGCTCCACCTTGCCGCGTTTGAGATAAAAGCCCGCCTTCAAAGTCGAGAGCAACAACGGTTGGCCTCCGTACAACGCGTCACCGACAATGGGCAAACCGACATTCTGCAAATGCACGCGAATCTGGTGCGTGCGGCCCGTCCGTGGCTGGCATTTCAACAACGTGTAGCCGGCGAAACGTTCGAGCACTTCAAAATGCGTGAGCGCCTGTTTGCCGTTCTTGTCGTCCACGCGCATCAATCCGAGCTTCACCGGATGCGGTGCCAGCTTCGCGCCGACTTTGAAATGAGTTTCCTTCGGCGCGCCATGCACGAGCGCCACGTAGGTTTTCGCCGGCTGTTCCGTGCCGAATGCGTCGGCCAACGCCACGAGCGTTGGCTTGTCCTTGGCCAGCAAAATCACGCCGCTTGTTTCAAAGTCGAGCCGGTGCGCGTTGGCGAGGTAGGTGAGCTGCCGCTGCCGCACCCAGGGCGCGACGCGTTCGACGTCGTGATGCAGCAGCTTCATCAAGTTGGGTCGCGCCGGGTCGTAGCGGTCGGGCGACGTCAGCAAGCGGCTCGGTTTGTCCAGCGCGAGTAGATGTTCGTCCTCGAAGAGAACGGGGATTTCCCAGAACTCCCGCGTGGCCGGGGAGGAAAGTTTAATGATCGGATTCACAGATGGGGCCACGGGCTGTTCGATGACTGCGTTTGATTTTTACCCCGTCGGAATCACGCGGCGCGGGCGCAGTTATTTCTTGGACGACTTGGGCGTCTTGGGCGCGGCGGCCTGCTTGGATTGTTCCAATTCTTTGGCCGTCGGCTCGAATTCCTTCCGGAACCAGCCGTTGAACGCGGCGTTTTGCCGGGATTCGCGCAACTCGGCGAGATATTCAGGCAGGTCGGACTTGACCTTGTCCTCGGCCACCGGCGAACGGGAGCGCAAATACAAAATAAAACCACCTTCGCGTGTCGGGATAAAGGTCGTCGGCTTGCCTGCTGCCAGTTGCGTGAGCTGCCGATGAACCTGCTGGAGGTTCACGCCCAGTTCTTCGAGTTGAGGCACCGAACGGGCGCTCAGGGCAAAAGCCGGCAACTCGACGGCCTTGAGCTTCTTCTCTCCGCACAAGGCGCTGAACGCCTTTCCTTGCGCCAGGCCATTGGTCAACGTTTTGTAAAAGTCCGCCCCGGCTTTGCGCGCCAGCACACCCGATTCAAATTTACGATAGTCTTCCGTGACCTTCGCGCGCACGGCTTCCAACGGCTGCGCTGCGCTGGGCAATCGGTCCTTCAACGCCAGCACATACACCGCGTCTTCCCCGACGACAGGTGGTGAGATCGGCTCTTCCAAGTTCAACTTGAACGCTGTCTCCGCAAATTTCTCCGGCGCGACGAACGATTTCGGCCCTTCGAACTGGGAAAACGGCTCCGTCTCCTTCACTGAAAAACCTTTCGTCGCCGCCTGTTTCAGGAAAACGGCCAGCGAACGTTTCTCCTCGTTGAACAGATCGTTCGCGAATTCATTCGCGCTCTTGCGCGCCGATTGCAAAGCCATCCCCCGGCGCATGCCGTCTTTGATCTTCGCTTTGGCGGCCGCCGGCGACAGCGCTTTGCCCGCGTCATCCGTGAACGAATTGGTGTTGGCCCCCTTGTATAACTTCTCCACTTCCGCATCGAGGCCGATTTTTTTTGCCAGTTGCGCCTCGGCCTCCGCCAGATAATTCGTCACCGAAAAAGCAACGTAGCTGACCTGCATCCGCTCCGGCAACCGATAGGCCGGCATGTTGTTGGTAAAAAATTTCCCCAAGTCCTCTGGCTTCACCGTCACGCTGGCCAGGTAATTGGAACTGGCAAACAGAACCACCTCGGTGGCGAGTTGCTCGTTTTCCTCCCGGAACGCCGCCTCCGCCGCCTGGGGCGTGACGAATTTGCCACTCAGGCTGACCATCTGGTTCAATTGCTGGATGGCCAGTTGATGCCGAAAAAAACGTTCCAGGTCGTGTTCGTTCATTCCTCCCTGCGGCAGCACGTCCTTGACAAATCGGTCATAGGAAGCAGCGCTGAATTTCCCCGTCGTGGGATCCCGAAAGAAAGATTGCAGATGCGCAATAAGCGCGTCATCGCCCACCTGCACGTTCAACTCCTTCATTTTCGCCACCAACAACAGCCGTTGGTGCGCTTCCACGTCGGCATCGAAATTCATCTGCCGGCCCGCACCGTCCTGACCGGACCAGCGGCCGGTGTTGAGCCGGAAGTACAATTCCGCCTCGCGGATCGCGTCGAAATAATCCGCC
>JBKJSC010000199.1:0-18555 GCA_046593035.1 Limisphaerales bacterium
GTTGACCGTGGTCAGCCCGGATGTGGGTGGCTTGAAAATGGCCCACGCGTACTCGCAAGTTCTGGAAGCGGGACTGGCCGTCGTCGCCAAGCGACGCAAGAACGCCACGGAGATCGAATCCATGACGGTGATCGGCGAAATTCGCGGCAAGACCGTGCTGCTGGTGGACGACTTGACGGAGACGGCGGGCACGCTGACCACGGCGGCGAAGCTGCTCAAGCGCAAAGGGGCCAAGCGCATTTATGCCTGTGTTTCCCACGCGATCTTGAATGATCTTGGCATCGAAAGATTGCGAAAATCAGTTATTGACGAACTAATAACGACTGATAGTGTCCTCCGCCCTGAGATCGACGGGGTGAAGATAACCACGTTGTCGGTCGCGGGATTGTTGGGTGAAGCCATTAAGCGAGTTCATAGCAATTCGTCGGTGACCTCACTGTTTGAATTTAAGGGCGGCCGGACGAGTTGAGCGTTTTCAACGCGTCGGTCGAAGTAAGAATTTAAGATGAAATCTGTATCGTTGACCGCTTATCCGCGCGCGTTGGTCAAGCGCACTCGTGTAAAAAAACTGCGTGCCTCCGGGCGCGTGCCGGCCGTGATCTACGGCCGCCAAACTCAGCCTCAAAGCCTTGAAGTCACGGTCAAGGACTTGGAGAATCTGATTCACCATTCCGCTTCCGAAAACATTCTGGTAGATCTTGCCATCACCGGAGACGCGCGGCCCAACCGTCTCGCCCTGGTGCAGGAAGTCCAGCACCATGTCTTGAGTGGCAAGGCGCTGCACGTGGATTTTCATGAGGTGGCCGAAAATGAAAAGGTCACTGTGCAAGTGCCGGTGGAAAGTGTCGGCGAGGCGGCTGGTGTCAAGACCGGTGGCGGCATCCTTGAACATGTCCTCCACAAATTGAAAGTCCGCGCGCTGCCCAAAGATTTGCCGGAAGTCATCTCCGTTGATGTCAGCAGCCTGGAAATTGGAAAATCGATTCACATTGGTGACATTGTGCCGCCGACGGGTTGCGAGATTCTCGGTGACAAACATATCTCAGTTCTCGCCGTGGCCGCGCCAGTGACGGAAGCCGAAGAAGCGGCCGCAACCGCAGCGACGGAAGGTACCGCCGGCGAGCCGGAGATGATCAAAGAGAAGAAGGAAGGCGAGGGCGAGGCGGCTGCCGCAGGCAAACCCGATGCCAAAGGTGGCAAAGCGGACGCCAAGGCTCCGAAGGCCGAAGACAAAGGCGGTGAGAAAAAGGCCGAGAAGAAGAAGTAATTTCACCAGCGGAACGGCTTGGTGCCGACCGCTGAAGACCGCCCGCGCATGGAGAAACTTTATCTCATTGTGGGCTTGGGAAATCCGGGCGCCGAGTATGCCCGGACGCGGCACAACGCCGGATTTCTGCTGGCGGAACGGCTGGCCGGCAACTGGCAGGCCGGTTGGACATTGGAAAAGAAATTCAATGCCCGGCTGGCGAAGTCTGAACGCGGCGGCCGCAAATTGATCTTGTGTCAGCCGCAGACGTTCATGAATGCGAGCGGCGAAGCGGTCGGCTCGGTCTGTGAATTCTTTCGGGTGCCGTTGGCGAATCTTTTGGTGTTGGTGGATGACGCGGATTTGCCGCTGGGCGAAATCCGGTTGCGTGGGAGCGGCAGCAGTGGCGGCCATCACGGGCTGGAATCGATTGAGCAGCATCTGGCCAGTCGTGAGTTTGCGCGGTTGCGGATCGGCATTGGCAGGCGGGCGGATGGCGCGCGCGAGATCACGAATCATGTATTGGGGCAGTTCGGTTCCGGCGACGCGGAACTGTTGGGCAAAGTATTGGAACGGGCGTCCAACCAGGTGGAATGCTGGTTGAACGAGGGAACGCAGAAGGCAATGAACCAGTTTAACGGAGCCGGCGGCGGCCCCGAGAAGAAGGATACAAAGTGAAACGATACGAAGGTCTGTTTATATTGAACAACGCCGCCAAAGAAGACGGCATCAAAGAGACGATCGACAAAATCTCCAACGAGATTGCGGCGGCCGGCGGCAAAGTGGAAACCGTGCAGAAGATGGACAAGCGTGCGTTCGTGCGCGTGGCCAACAAAAAGCACAGCTCCGGCTTTTACGTGAACGTGATTTTTGAGAGCCAGCCCGGCGCAATGGCGCAATTGCGGCAGAAATTCGGCCTGAACGAAGAGGTGTTTCGCGCCATGTTCACCGTGGCCCCGACGCCCAAGGCCGCCAAATAGGTTGACTCATGGCTAGCTTCAACAAAGTCATTCTCGTCGGGAACTTGACGCGCGACCCGGAGTTGCGCTACACGCCGAAAGGCACGGCCATCGCCAAAATCGGTTTGGCCGTCAACCGGGTCTGGACTAATGAAGCTGGCGAGAAAAAGGAAGAGGTGACCTTTGTTGATGTAGATGTGTTTGGCCGCACGGCGGAAAACGTCGGTCAATACATGCGCAAAGGCAGTCCGATCCTCATCGAAGGCCGTCTGCGGCTGGATCAATGGGATGACAAGCAAACCGGTCAGAAGCGCAGCAAGCTCGGTGTGGTTGCCGAGACCGTGCAATTTCTCGGTGCCGCCCGCGGCGACTCCGGCAGCGCCCGCAGTGGCGAAGGTTCCGCTGACTCCCCACCGCGCAGCCGTCCCGCCCCGTCACCGGCGGCTTCCAACACACCCGCGCCGGATGGCCCGCCGCCCGAAGAAGACGACGTGCCCTTTTGATGAAACCGGCCGCCGGACTTTTCTGGTTGCGCCGCTCCTTTCACTTTCAACATCCAACATTTTTTATGCCTAAAACTGAAGTTATTCTCACTCACAACATTGTCGGCTTGGGCGGTGAATCCGACCAGGTCAAAGTCGCCGCCGGCTACGCGCGCAATTATTTGTTTCCCCAAGGTCTCGCCGTCCCGTTGACCGGGGCCAACAAGCGCCGTTTGGAAGCACTGCGGCAGCGCCGCGCCGAACGCGAGGCGCACGAGTTGAACACCATGACCGAGCTGGCCAAAAGCCTTTCCAAGATGCAGCTCACGATCAAGGTCAAGACCGGCGAGGACGGTAAGATGTTTGGCTCGGTCACGGCGGGCACCATCGCCGACGAACTGAAGAGCCAGTTTGAAGTGGCCTTGGACAAACGGAAAATCCACATTGAAAAACCCATCCGGAGTCTGGGCGACCACGAGATTGAAATGCGTCTGCACGCCGACGTGGTGACCACGCTGAAACTCAAGGTGGAAAGCACCACGCCGCCTCCGGCTCCGGTGGCCGCAACAGTAACGGAAGGCAAAGATTCGGCCAAGGGTGGTCGTGAAAGCTATGGCAAAGGGAAGCCGGAAGCACGGCCCGACCGCGTGGAACGCAAACCCCGCGCAATCAAGTCGGCTAAGTCGGAATAATTTCTGCGCGTAATCTCATTCAGCAGGGCAGGCCAATGGCCTGCCCTTTTTTTTTGTGCAATGCGATTTGGGAAGCGCCGGACGAAATCAGATCGTGAGCGTTTGCTGATATTCCGGCACGAGGACTTGGGCGTCGGGTTTCATTCCGCGCAACGTTTCGGCGAACGCCAGCGCCTGCGATTCCTCCCCGTGAATGACGGAAATCTTTTTGATATCGCCCGTCAGCCGCTCAACGTAACGCTTTAATTCATGCTTGTCGGCGTGGCCGGAGAACGCGTCCAGCTTGGCGATGCGCGCGCGAACGGCGTGCGGTTCGCCGAAGATGTTGACGCTGGGCCGGCCGGAAAGGATTTGGGCGCCCAGCGTGTGTTCCGCGCAGTAGCCGATGAAGAGGATGAGGTTGGCCGGGTTGCCAATATTGTTCTTGAGGTGGTGGCGAATGCGCCCGGCCTCGGCCATGCCGGAAGCGCTGATGATGATGGCCGGCGTTTTGAGCTCGTTGAGCTTCATGCTGTGCGCCACTTCGCGGATGTAGGTGAGATTTTCCATGCCGAACGGATTGGCCTTTTCCCGAAGAAATTTATAAATGGTTTCGTTGAAACACTCCGGGTGCAGGCGATAAATCTCCGTCGCGTTGACGCTGAGCGGACTGTCCACAAAGATTGGCACCTTGGGCAACTGACCCGCCTCGGTCAATTGGTTCAGGGTATAGACGATCTGCTGCGTGCGCCCGACCGAGAACGAGGGAATGATGATCTTGCCATTCTTGTCCAAAGTTTCGCGGACGAGCCGGCCCACGTCTTCGCTGGCGCAATGTTTGTCTTCGTGTTCCCGGCCGCCGTAGGTGCTCTCGATTTGCAGGTAGTCAACGTCCTCCACCGGTTGCGGATCACGGAGGATGTCGTCATTACCACGTCCCACATCACCGCTGAATAGGTAGCGGTATTTGTGTCCGCCTTCGCGAATATCCAGGATGACCTGCGCTGAACCCAGAATGTGTCCGGCATCGCGAAACGTCACGCTGACGCCATCGACGACTGGGATGGGGCGGTCATAATTCAGCGCGACAAACTGGCGGATGGCTTTCTCGGCGTCGTTTGCGGAGTAAAGCGGCTCGACGGGCGGGAGCTTGTGCTTGGCGCGCGTGCGCGAAACAAAGTCCGCGTCGGCACGTTGAATCTCGGCGGAATCTTCGAGCATGATACTCGCGAGATCGCGCGTGGCGAAGGTGCTGTAAATGCTGCCGGTGAAACCCTGACGGCACAGTGTGGGCAGATTGCCGCAATGATCAATGTGCGCATGACTGAGCACCACGGCGTCGATCTGGCGCGCGTTGAAGGGGAGGCGGCGGTTGCGCTCAATGGAATCCTCGCGTCGGCCTTGGAACAGTCCGCACTCCAGCAAGAGCCGTTGATCATTCACTTCGAGCAAATACATCGAGCCGGTGGTGGTGCGCGTCGCGCCCAGAAAACGAATGAGCATGACGGAAGGATGAAGGAAATCCTGATGTGAGGCAAGCTGCGAGCAGAGGAATCCTGAGACACACAAGAGTTCATCTCGCAGATCACACCATTGATCCGTTCACCGTCTTGATTTCGCTGCGGAAACTCATTCCTACGACAATCGTGGTGGCGGTTTGTGGGTGAGGTCAAAGTCTCAGCGGATCACGCTTTTGACCTCGTTGGACTGCGGCAACTACGGAAGTTTGCTGTGCGAGCCGTCGCAGAAGGGGGGCATCTGGCTGTGTTTGCAGGCGCACCAGGCGATTTGACGGGTCTCGGTGACTTCAACCTGGTGCGGGTTCCAACCGGTGCCTTCGTGCGAGCCGTCGCAGTAAGGCTGGTTCTTGGAGCGGCCACAGGCGCACCACCAGTACGTCCCCGGAAAAACGGTTTCCACTATCGGTTTTTTTTGGCAGATGACCGGCGGCTCGGTGGGAAGTGGTGGAACGGGTTCGGCAGGCGGCTCGCCGGAAGCAGGTGCGCTTTCTTCGGCGGTCGGTTCAGCGGCTCCCATTTTGCGAAAGAGCGCGCCGGCGTCGGTGACATTCAAATCCGTCAGGTCGAACCCTACACCGGGGGCGCGTTGCTGGGCGATTTGGAGTTGGTCGGCCACCCGCTGGATGGTGGAGGCGGCGTAATGTTTGATCAGGCCGACGCTCAGGCTTGAACTGAAGAGGATGACCAAGATGCAATGCTCCTCGATATTCATGATTAGGGTGCTGATCTTTTCGCCCTGCTGGAACATCCCGGTGAAATTCGGCTCACCACTGAGGCCGGCCATGAATTGCGTGGCTGCGAAGGAATTGGCCGCCAGCGTCGCCAGTTGATCCGCCCCGCCGTGGCTGGTGCCACACTGGTGAATCAGATGTCCCGCCTTTTCGACAATCAAAATCGTGCTGGCCTCACTCTTGGCCAGCAACTCATTCAATGCGCTGTCGAATTGCTGAAAATCCTCCTCGGTCAACTGAGGGAAATTGGCCATAGCTGGACTATTTCCGCCCGGAATCGTTGATGAATTTATGGAGCAGGAGGCGGGTGATCATGTTCAGGGTTTCAAACACGCCTTCGCTCTTGGAGGCGGTCGCCACAAAGGAGGGAACCTGCACTTCGCGGTTGTTGAGCAGGTAATCCATGTAGTCCACCGGCGCCGGGTTGGGCATGTCCCGTTTGTTGTATTGCAAAACGTAGGGGATGTCCGCGATGTTCAGCTTGAGCGCCTTCAGATTCTCTTCCAAGTTGGCAAAGCTCTCCACGTTCTCGGCCATTTTGTCGTACTGGGAATCGGCGACAAATACAATGCCGTCCACGCCGCGCAGCACGAGCTGGCGGGTCGTGTTGTAAATGACCTGCCCCGGCACAGTATAGAGCTGGAACTTGGTCTTGAAGCCTTTGATGGCCATCGCTTCCAGCGGAAAGAAGTCGAAGAACAACGTGCGGTCGGAACTGGTGGCCAGCGACACCATCTTGCCTTTTTCTTCCGGCTTGTTGGTCTGAATGTTCGCATGCACCTGCTCTAGGTTGGTGGTCTTGCCGCATTTAGCCGGCCCGTAATAAACAATCTTGACCTGGAGTTCTTTGGTTGCCTGATTGATGATCGCCATAGGTTTGTCTCTTTATTTGGTTTGTCGTCCGATTTCTGCGGCAATGGGATTTAACTGCGCCGTGGGCAGGCTCTCGCCCGCCCGGCCCACCACGGCGAAATAAAGATTGCCCGTCTTGCAAAGCTGCCAAGGAACATTGTTCACCGTGAAGGTCAACCCATTTAAGTCACCCAGATTCATTTCCTTGGTATTTTGGCTCAGGCGGCCGAAGATTTGCGGCAGGAACGCCGCCACCGTCTCGCCCTTGATCGACGGCGGCAACTGATTTGCCACCACGAAACCATCCTGAGAGACGAGCAACGCGCCGGCCACTCCCGGCAGGGTGCAAGCCTTTTGGATCGATTGATTCGGCGTGACCGGAGGTGTGGGTGCCGCCGGAGGCGCAACCGGCGCGGGGGTGGAAGGCGCGCTTGGTGGCAGCGGGGCGGCAGCGGGAGCAGCCGGAGCTGCGGCCGTTTTGCCACCGGCAAACATATCGGGAATGCTTTCGTCGAACGCAGCTTTACGTTGCGCCTTGACCGGCTGGCTCTTCGCCATAAACAACGGCACCACGACCGACAGCGGTAGTGTGAGCGAGGTGGCGTCTTGGCCGGACGCCGCCGTGATGGACGTGGGCTTGATCCAAGTTCGGAGTTGTGTCCAAGTGAAGGTAATCTTGCCCGCGCGGATCGCGTTGCCCACGTCGGCCATGGGCAATAACAAAATAGAATCCGGTTTGACGGAAGCCAGTTCGGCCTTTACCGGCTCCGGCCAATCCTTGCTGACGTCCGCCAGCGGAACACTTAACTCCCCCACTTCCGCAGGAGCGGGCGCAGGCGCAGGTGTCGGCGGTTTGGGTGCTGGTGCAGAAACCGCAGGCGTCGGAGGCTTCGGTGCTGGAGGCGGTGGAGGAGCAGGAGGCCTGGGTACCGGTGCGGGCGCGGGCGGCTTCGCGGGGGCAGAAGCGGCGGACATCATTTCCCGTAAAGCCGGTGAAACCGCCAGTGGCGCGGCGGGCGCGGGCGGCTTGGGTGCTGGCGGCGGAGGCGGTGGAGGCGCAGCAGCGGCAGGTGCCGGGGACGGTGGCTTCGGCGCGGAGGTTGGCGGAGGCGGAGGCGTGCTAGGCTTTCCCGCTCCCGTTTCGAATGGTGCGGGTGCAGCCGGTTTGGTTTCTACCGCCGTCGGCGGGGGCGTTGACGTGCCACCCTTGTGGAAGAGGCCGGTAACATCGTCCGGCACGTCAATTTTCTTTTGACTGGGTCGCCGTTTGAGCAGCGCGGGGTTGATCGACGCAACAATTTCCGGCAAGGGAATGCTGACCGCAATATCGTCGTGGCTCGTTTCATCGGCGAACGTTCCCGTTGGTGTGACCTTGCGCAAATCACCGAAACGAACTTTGACAACGCCGGACGGCATCTGCTCTAAAATGCTTTGCGTCGGGATCGGAACCTTAACCTTCCCGTCGGGGGATTTTTTTACCGTATCCTTCAATTCCGCAGGAAACTTGGCCAGGATGGCCGCCAAATTAATCGCGGTGGTTTCCACCGGACCGGCGGGTTGCGGTGCCGGTTTTGCTGGCGCGGCGGCCGCCGGTGCCGGGGCTGCTGACTTGGCTGTGGGAGCAGTGGGAGCGGACGCCGGAGTGGGGGTGGGTTTTGCGGGTTGTTCGGGGGCGGGTTGCTTGCCATCACCTCCGCCAAAAAGGCCTTTTAAGAATCCTAGCATTGGTTCAATTAGTTAAGTTTCCTTGCGTATTCGTATTCATTCGTCGATACAACGTTTTGCGCGCTTGCCTTTTCTGAACTAAAACTGTTTGATTGGCAAGAAAGAACAATTACGGTTCGATTCTACTATGTCAGGGGTTCATAAATTACTGGTTTTGGATGACGAACATGATTTGCTGGAACTGTACCGGGAAATCCTGGGCCGTTTGCCCAGTAAACCGCAAATTCATACGGCCAATTCCGGCTCCCGCGCTCTGGCCTTGCTCGAGTCCGAGCCGTTCACGCTCCTGCTGACGGATCTGAACATGCCTGGCATGGACGGCTTTCAAGTCCTGACCATCGTGCGGCGGAAATATCCTTCGATGCGGACGGTGGTGATGACGGCGGTGGCGGACGACCAATTCCGGGCGCGGGCCTACGCGATGGGCATCGATCTGTTCGTTTTGAAACCCAAGTCGAGCCAGGACATAGACACGTTCATCGAGTGCATAGACTCGCTGTTCAACCGGGAGGAACTGGGTGGTTTCCGTGGCGTGCAAAGCAAAAGCCTGGTGGACATCATTCAATTGGAATGCCTCTCCCAAACCTCCTGCGTCCTCAAGATCACCAATGGCGCGGTGGAGGCGAGAATCTGGATTATCAACGGCGATCTGATTGATGCCACCGTGGGAGATGCCGTGGGAGAGGACGCCTTCAAGAAAATCCTGACTTGGAAGACGGGCAATTTTGAAAACCTTCCGGCCGACCCGGAACGCCCGCGCACCATTTTTAATTCCTACCAAGGGTTGCTGCTCGATTCTGCTCAGAGCATTGACGAAGCGGAAGGCGCGGGTGCCGCACCGGCCGCCGAAGGAAGTGCCGCGCCGGCTTCGCGTTTGTCCGCGATCGGCAGTTTTCCCGGCGTGGAGTTTGTCCTCAGTGTGGCGGCCGATGATAAAAAGAAGTATGAACAGTGGGGAGTTCAGGACGCGGACGCGCTGGCCGCCTGGACGCAGCAGACCATGACGAATTTTCGCGCGCTGGGTGAGCGGTTGAAAGCGGGGCAATTAAACCAGATTGAAGGCTTGGGATCCCAGCATCATATGGCGGTGCTGTCGCGCCCGGACAAGGAATTGTGCGTTGGTTTCCAACGAGCGTTTACGCACAGCCAGGTGCAGGAAGCCATGAAACATATCCAAACCAAATGGGTCTCTTAAACCTTTTTTCAAAATCCGCTGATGCCGGCCTGGTGCGCTTGCCCAGAGGCAGCTTCACCGTCGATCCGACCGGAAGGATCCTCAGCCAGACGCTACCGCAATCGTTCCCCGAGGCGCACACGGAGGAAATTGGACGCGTCGTGCTGGCGGCTTTCAAAACGGCAAAAGATGTAAATCTGCCAATGCGAGAAATCTTCATCCATTTCGCCGGCCTCAAGATCAATGCCAAGGAATTGCGCGGCGGGGCGATGATTTTTCTTGCGCCCCTCGCGGTCAAATGAGATCAAACTCCATCTGAAGCTACTTTAATTTCCCTATGGACAAAAAGAAATTGGATCAACTCGTCAGCCAGTTGGAGAACTTCATTGAATGCTGGAAGCAATTCAATAATTACGTCGCGTTGGCCCGGTCGAAAAAGTTCACGCAAGACGATGAAATCCAGTTCCTCGAAGTTAAAAGCGTCATCATCCAGGAGTTGGAAATGATTCTTGGATCCATTGAAGCGGGCGGTCCCAACAAGGAAGAGGTTCACTCGCTCATCGGCGCGGCTCCATCCATCCGTTACATGAGCGAGTTGCAGGAAGGCTCGCTCCGCACCATTGAAACTAACTGGCACAAAGTGTTCCTGGGTATTCAGGCGTTGGTGGGACAACTCAAAGTCGCTCAGAAGAATGCGGCCGGTGAATCGATCTGGAGTTCCATGTTCGGCAAGAAAAAGTAGGCGCTTTCCCGCGCGCTTCTCTCCCACTGAGAAATCTAATCTCCTGGCCCAACCTCAGGGCTGGGCTTTTTTCGTGTAGATGCTCAACGTCTTGATTTTCGCCGCTTGCGCCGCGTCGCGCACCTTCAACAACTGCCCCACTGGCGCGTCGGTATCCGCCCGGATCGTGAGTGTCACCGCCGGGTTTTTCGCTGCACGCGCCTGTAATTCCCCCTGCAACCGCTCCAGCGTCACCGGCGTGGAGTCGAGATAAAAGTAGGGCAACTGTTTGGCGATGCTCACGTGAATCGTGACATTCTCCGAAATTCCCTCCTTGGGCGCTTGTTTAGATTCTGGCAGCGCGATCTTCACCGAAGGCTGCTGCTTAAACGTCGTCGTGACCATCAGAAAAATCAGGACCACAATCAGCACGTCGATGAGCGACACGATGATGACTGCGGGCGGATGCCGCCGTTTGCGCGTGGCGAATTGCATGGTCAGGACTTGTGGCCGTTGCGGTAGTGCTGCTGAAGAAACTCGTCGCAAACGGTTTCCATTTCCACGGCCAGCGTCTCCACTTTCTTGCTGTAATAACTCCAGGCGATCAACGAGGGAATCGCGGTGAGCAGGCCGAGCAAGGTGGCGTTCAAGGCCAGCGCGATGCCCTTGGAGAGCGCGGCGTTGTCGCCCAGGCCGCTTTCCCCAAGGCTGGCGAAGAGTGTGATCAAGCCGTAAATCGTGCCGACTAGACCCAGCAAGGGGGCGACGCCGATGACGATTTCCAACACCACCAGGCCGCGCTCCAACTGCGCCACTTCATGCCGCGCGCGTGTCTGCAACGCGTCGATGTTCTCCGCCTTCGGCCAGTCCCGGTGCTCGACCGCCGCCAGCAGCAGTCGGCTCAACGGCGACGGGTTTTGCTCACAAATCCGCCGCAGCATCGGCAACTCGGCTTCCGACCGGCACGTTTCCACCGCTTTCTCCACGGTGGCCGGGACGACTTTATTCCACCGCAGCGCGAGGCCGCGCTCAATGATGAACGTCAGGCCGATGACCGAGGCCAGCACCAGCAAAATGATGATTAATTGTTCCATGCAGTCTCAAAGTTTCGCCGATGACGCGGCGCGCGCTTGCTCAATGACTAAACCGAAACCAAAACGAGCCGTGATTGAATCGCGCTTCGCCGGGTGGACGCAAGCTTGAATCGCCGCCATTACTTCCCTCGGCTAATTGTAATAGAAAGTAAATCGCACTTCCCGAAAGTCCGCGCCGATCAGCCGCCGCATGTCGCTCGGCCACGGCTCGTACTTGGCCGGATCCAGCACCGCCCGCTGACAGAACAGGCTGTATAACTCTCCCACCTCACTCTCGACGACGTGCATCTCCGATATGCGCCCGTCATGGTGCAAGCGGAATTCCAAAACAAGCTTGCCGTTTGGGAAGGTGCCGTTGCCGAGTAAATCGTCCCAGCGCTTTTGGATGGCGTGAATCATCTTGGCGTCATACGCGCCGAACGGTGTGGCCCGCACATCAAGCGAGGAGGAATCCAGCCGCAGATTCTTCACGCCGCCATCCATTTTCATTTTTTCGCCAACCAAACCGGAGTTTTGCAAACGCGCTTTCGCTTCAGCCAGCGTCCGTGGTTTGGGTAATGTCTTTTCCGCCGCCTCGGCTGCCTTCGTGTCGGTCTTGCTGTCACTTGGCTTGAGCGTCTCGACGGGCTTGGCCATCGCCAGATCGCCCGGCTTTGGACTCTCCTTCGGCCTGGGTTGCGCTTCTTTTTTTTCCGGTTGAGGCGGCGATTCTTTGCCGGTGTTCTGCGCTGGCTGCAAGGGCTGCGGCTGGGGGCGCAAGACATCGATGGTCTTGATGATCTTCTCCTGTTTGCCTTCGATTTTGGGTTTGTCCGTGTCGAGCCGCGTGTCGGGATTGGCCGCGACGGAGTTGGCCGACGAATAAAACTTCGCGTCCTTTGGCGGCGCGGGCGCAACTTGCGTGGGATCCACTTCCACGAACACCAGCGGGATTTCCGGCTTGTCTGGCACGGGTGTCTTTTTGATTTCGACGGGCTTGGTCATCGCCTTGGTGATCGGCTGGGTAAATTGAAATACCTTCAACCACGCGGGTATGGGCAGCCGGTCCCAGCCCATTTTCTTCCGCACTTGCAAACCGCCCCACGCCGCCAGGTGGAACAGCAGCGAAAAACACAGCGCCGCTGCGATGCGATTCGCCGCAACCTGCCGCCGCCATTCATTGAAATCAAGTCCGACCATACTCCACCAGATTGCAGCAGGTGACGCCACGGGGCAACAGTTTGTTCAAAACCCAGATCAAGTTCACTGGCCGCACGCTTAACTCGGAGCCAGAGCGCCGAGCATTACTTGACGCTCCAGACGATCTCAACTCAGCGAATTATGTTTCGCAAAATATATTTCGGAAAATGTCCGTGAATCTGTAAATCTCCGGCTGCATGAAACAGAAAGATCCGATTCCCGTGACGGTGCTGACCGGCTTCCTTGGTGCCGGCAAGACGACCTTGTTGAATTATCTGCTCACGCAGCCACACGGTCACAAGTGCGCGATCATCATCAATGAATTCGGCGCGATCAGCATCGACAACCAATTGGTCATCGGCGCGGACGAAGAGATCGTGGAGTTGAACAACGGCTGCCTGTGCTGCCGGGTGCGCGGCGATTTGGTGAAGAGTCTGGCGAACTTGTTTCAAAAGCAGAAACGTTTCGACTACGTGCTGGTGGAAACCACGGGACTGGCCGATCCAAGTCCCATCGCGCACACGTTCTTCATGCCGGAGTTGAAGGCGAAGCTGCGGCTGGATGCCATCGTCACCGTGGCGGACGCGAAGCATTTGGAAAAGGAATTGATGGACGCGCCGGAGGCCACGCCGCAAATCGCCTTCGCCGACGTGATCCTGCTGAACAAGACCGATCTCGTTTCGCCTGCTGACTTGGAGCGGGTGGAGGCGCGCATTCGGCGGATGAATCCGCTGGCGAAGGTTTACCGGACGCATAATTCGCAAATCGAGGTGGCCAAAATCTTCAACCTCAAGGCGCGCGCGTTGAATACGCCGCTGGATTTGTCCGCACTCGCGAAGCCTTCGGACAAATTCAGTTTATCCGCCGTGGAGGAGGATCACGAGCACGCTCACGAACACGACGACCCTGAGCACCACGACCACGCCGCTGCCCACGAGCATCATCATCACGACGAAAGCGTGCGTTCGTTTTACTTCTGCGAAGAAAGCCCGCTCGACTTGAAGAAAATGGAAGCGTGGCTGGGGGAATTGCTGAACACCCACGGCGGCGACATCTATCGCTGCAAAGGCATCCTGCACATCCAAGGCGAACCGAAGCGCGTCGTCTTTCAAGGCGTGCAGATGATGTTCGACGCGCAGCCCGACCGCTTTTGGAATG
This sequence comes from Limisphaerales bacterium, assembly GCA_046593035.1. Lineage (GTDB taxonomy): Bacteria > Verrucomicrobiota > Verrucomicrobiia > Limisphaerales > JAYTXL01 > JAYTXL01. Next base: position 13,513 of record JBKJSC010000199.1, read on the forward strand.
CGGGCGAGAAGCGGCAGAGCCAGTTGGTTTTCATCGGCAAAGACCTTGATGAAGTGAAGATCAAGGCGGGGTTCATCGCGTGTCTGGCCTCTTGACTTTGCGCTGTGAACCGTAAACGTTGAATCCACCATGCCGCTCTACGAATACGAATTATGCGATGGCAGTTGCGCCGCGTGCGGCGGCAAGTTCACCTTGCGCCGCCCGCTGGATGCCGCGCCGCTCACCAAATGCCCGGCGTGCAAGAAGCCAGTGCGCAAATTGATCTCCGGGTTCAGTTCGCCGATGAAATTGAAGCCGTTGTCCGTCACCGACGCCAAGAAAGCCGGCTTCCAAATTTACAAAAAGCTCGGCAAAGGGGAATACGAACGGCAGTAAGCCAGGTGTTTTTTGCGACGGCGCGTCGTTGGAGTTCATGCTTTAGCATGGCAGTCGTCCGAAACAGCCTGAAGGCTGAACTCCAACAAATTCTCCGACAAACAAGAAAGCCTTGGGCAGTAAGTTCCATCGCCAAGATTTCCCTCGCCAAAGTCGCGGCCCGGCCGCATATTCGCGCCAGCCATGAGTGAACTGCAAGTCATCCAAACCGCCTTGGCACTGGCGGCGCGTCGGCGGCGCTGGCAGCGGGCTTGGCGCGGCTTCTGGCACGGTCTGCTCGCGGGTGGTTTGATCTGGCTCGTGGCGCTCGCGCTCTACAAGTGTTTCCCGATTCCTCTGTCGATTTTGCCCGGTGCGGGCTTGGTGGCCGTCGTTTGCATGATGGTGGGATTTCTCTGTGGTTGGTGGCGTCAGCCTTCGCTGGCCGAAACCGCGCGCTGGGTGGACAACCACGAGCATCTCAAGGAACGTCTCAGTTCGGCGTTGGAGTTCGGTTCTTCGTCCAAGCCCGGCCATTGGCAGCAACTTCTGGTGGCCGATGCCGCCACGCACGCCCGCAAATTAAACGCCGCGCAATTGCTGCCGTTCCACCTGCCGAAAGCCAGTCGCTGGGCGCTCCTGGTTCTGGTCCTTGGCGCGGGCCTGGGATTTGTGCCGGAGTATCGCAGCAAGGAATTTGTCCAGAAGGAAGCGGACAAGGCGAACATCAAGCTCGTCGGCCAGCAGTTGACTGAATTGACCAAACGTCAAATGGCCCAGCGTCCACCGGCATTAGAGACGACCTCGAAGGCGATGGACGCGGTTTCCGACATTGGCGAGCAGTTGCAAAAGAAACAGCTCACCCGCAGTGAAGCGATCAAGGAACTGGCCAATGTGGCGGACAAGATGAAGGAGCAGATTAAGGAGATGGGCAAAGACCCGGCCCTGCGCCGCTTGGAAAAAGCCGGCCGCACGCCCGGCGGTGAAACCACCACCAGCCCGTCGGCCTTGCAGAAGAAGATGGCGGAACTTTCCAAGACCCTCGGCGACAAGGCGGCCTCGCCCGACAAACTGGACAAGCTGAAAAAGGATTTGCAGAAGCTGAAGGACGCCGCCGCCGGTTTGCCGGACAGCAATTCGCCGAATGCCGATTCCGCGCGCGACCAGCTTTCGCAGTCACTTTCCAGCCTGGCGCAACAGGCGCGCGATCTGGGCGCGGACTTGCCCGGCCTGGAACAAGCCATCGCCGCGCTGGCGCAGTCCAAGCCCGATCTGGCGCTGAAAGATTTGCAGCAAGCGTTGAACGATCTTGAAAAAATGCGCGACATGGCCAAGGCGCTGCAACAACTCCAGCAACAGGCTTCCAAGCTGGGCAAAGACCTGGCCGAGCAGTTGAAAAACGGGCAGGCCGAAGCCGCGCAATCGACGCTCCAGAAGATGGCCGAGCAATTGCAAGCTGCCGGTCTTTCGCCCGAAGAACTCAAGAAATTGATGGAGGAAGTTGCCAAGGCCGTGGATCCCGCCGGTGAATATGGCAAGGTTGCGGATTTGCTAAAGCAGGCCGCGCAACAAATGGAGAAGGGCCAGAAACCTGCGGCGTCGCAATCGCTGGCCGACGCGGCAAAGGAATTGTCGAAGCTCATGCAGCAGATGAACGACGCCGAATCGCTCATGGCCAGCCTGGATGCATTGCAAAAAGCGGAGCTGGCCATCGGGTCAGGCAAGTGACTAGGCAGTGCTTGTGCGCTCGGTTCGAGCGCCGCCGGATCGAGTGGCAAGGGCGGGCGTGGCGTCGGCACTTGGGCCGATGAGCAAACTGGCTGGCAGACCGCGCCGGAGATTTCTGATCTTTGGGACAATTCTGGCATTGACCGGGCGGATGAGAATGGCCGTGGGCATTCCGACCGTGGTGACGGCCAGTTGGCCAACAATCTCACGCCGACGAAAGTGAAGGGCCAGTTTGTCCCCGGCGGCCAGATGCCGAGCATCACGTTGAAAGGCGTCAACATCAAAGGGCAGAGCAATGTCAAATATGAGGAAGCCGTGACCGCCGCTCAGACCGAAGCCCAAAGCGCCTTGAGCCAGGAAAAAGTCCCACGCGCCTACAAGGGCGCGGTGCGGGATTATTTCGACGACCTAAAAAAGTAACGGGAGGTTTTTTGCCGCCGAGGAAACGTCGATTCAGCGCGGATGAGTAGCGCGCAAATCTCTGTTTCCTCCCGGTTCCCGCTGTGGTTTTATTAAATTATGAACACCGAAGAACAAATCGCCTCCTTCCGCCAAACCTACGCTGCCCTCACCGCCGAAATCGGCAAGGTCATCGTCGGGCATGAAGAGATCGTCGCGGGCACGCTCACTGCGGTGCTCGCCGGCGGCCATGTCCTGCTCGAAGGCGTGCCCGGCCTCGGCAAGACGCTGCTCGTCCGCACGCTCAGCGAGGTGCTCGACCTGTCTTTCAACCGCATCCAGTTCACGCCCGACTTGATGCCCGCCGACATTCTCGGCACCAATCTCGTCGTCGAAAATCCAGATGGTCGGCGCGAGTTTCAATTTCAGCGTGGCCCCATTTTCGCACACTTGCTCCTCGCCGACGAAATCAACCGCGCCACGCCCAAGACGCAATCCGCCATGCTCGAGGCGATGCAGGAAAAAAGCGTCACCGCTGGCGGCGAAATCCGCAAGTTGGTGGAACCATTCTTCGTGCTCGCCACGCAAAACCCCATCGACCAGGAAGGAACTTATCCGCTGCCCGAAGCGCAGCTCGACCGCTTTTTCTTCAAGCTCATCGTGGGTTATCCCGATGCGGCGGAACTGACCGAAGTCCTCAGCCGCACCACCGAAGGCGCGCGGGCGAAACCGGAGAAAGTTCTCGACGGCGCGTCGTTGTTGGAACTGCAACAACTCGTGCGCCAAGTGCCGGTGGCGTCGCATGTGAAGAATTACGCCGTGCGGCTTGTGCTCGCGTCACATCCCAAAACCGAAACGGCGGTCCCGATCACGAATCAGTATCTCCGGTTCGGCAGCAGCCCGCGCGGCGGTCAATGCCTGCTACTCGCCGGCAAGGTTCGCGCGCTCACCGAAGGACGTTTTAACGTCAGCTACGACGACATTCAGGCCGCCGCGCCCGCTGCGATGCGCCACCGGTTGATCCTGAATTTTGAAGCCGAGGCTGAAGGCATTACCACCGACCACGTCGTCACGCAGATTTTGAAGGATGTGCCCAGGGATGCAGCGGCGGTGAACGCGTGAGTTGTCTTTCAAAAATGGCTAAGTGGGACGCACAAAAATTTACGGAAGGATTTCATACTCCGGAAGGAGAACGAGTCACGACGATCAACCGCAGCGATAAGTTCGATTTGGTTATGTTGGGCAAACCATTTGAACTTTCCTCTGAGCGTTGGAAGGTTGTCGCTCGGGTTCACGGAGAAATTGCCAAAGAATGGGTGAATGGCGGTTGTGTTGCATTGTTTTACAAGTTTGATTTTCTCGGGCGAATGCCAGTGGGAGAGCCACCCGATAGAATAGAAGCTCCTCATCTCATAAGCTCGTTGTGGCGCATCGGACAAGATCAGGACTTCCCAAAAGAAATTGCCGGCTGCTCCATTGCCTATTTAGCGGAAGGGAGGGTTTGGGGCGAAACCATCCAGAAATTTGGGGATGCAATCTATATGGCACTCAGTCAAGGCGGAGCTTATTCGAAAGAGAAATTGGATAACGGTGATGCAAAAAAGTTAACGGCTAGTTACATTGAGGCTTTATTTGGCGAAAGCGCTGAGTCGTCACTTTACTTCTTTGGCTTGGATATTGGATTTTCATGTTGGTTTTTTGGCGTCTATTGGGACTTCGCTTATGCCGTTGTCAATGTCCATGAACATTGGCTTGCGCTCATTCTCGCAACGGATACCGATTAGGATATGCCTGCGTTCCTTACGCCCGAACTTCTCCGCCGCCTGGAGCAATTCCAATTACTCGCGGCGTGGTGCGTTGAGTTTGTTGCCGCGCCCGCCCTCACCCCGACCATCTCCCCCAGGAGAGGGAGAATCCTGCGCCGCGTGTGGACCAGTCGAAAGCTGTCCGTCCTTCGCAAGCTTTCTCCCGCGAACCACCAGCCAGCGGCGATAGACAATCCGGCTTCCGAATCATTCCAGCGCGGACTTTTGCTGTTCCCTCTCCCCGGGGGAGAGGGCGGGGGTGAGGGCGGGCGTCCCACAAATTATATTTCCTCAAAACATTCAACGTCCAACGCCCAACGCCCAACGCCCAACCATCTCGCGCCCGCACTCATTGGATGTTCGGGGTTGAAGATTGAAGGTTGGATGTTTGTCTTTCTGCCCCTAACGCCGCGCTTGCACTCGCACCGCGACTGGACAATCGTTACTCATGGCTCAGGCGGAAGACATCGTGGGCGGCGAATGGGCCGAGTGGTATGCGATGACACCGCTCGAACGCTGGCACGCCAGCGGCGAGTTGTGGGCGCATTACCTCGCCATCGGAGGTTCGCTTGATCCCGAGCCGGATACGGAAAGTCCTTTCTACGATGGCAGCGCGCCAGGTCCGTGCCCTGCTGATGGGCGGCCAGGCCTGCGTGTTCTACGGCGCTGCGGAGTTTAGCCGCGACACCGACCTCCTCATTTTCGCCGACGCGGAAAATCTCCAACGCCTTTCCAGCGCGCTTAAGGAACTTCAAGC
>JBKJSC010000063.1:0-13296 GCA_046593035.1 Limisphaerales bacterium
GCCGTGGTCAATAGCGACGACTCGTCGGTGCCGCACCTGCGCGGAACACCTACGCCAGCATGGTCGTTTCGCCCGCAGAGCTTTCCGGCGTCGGCTTCGGCTGCGGACGTTTCACCGTCTGCAACCGTTCCCGCAGCATGTCAGCGCGCAACAAATCCCGCTCCTCGGCCGTGAGCTTTTCCGAAAATTGCTTTTGCAAATGCGCTGGCTGCGTGATGATGAACAACTCGTCGATCAATGCGCGCTCCACGACAGGGAACAGGCCGAGATCAACGCCCAGGCGCATCAGGGAAAGGAGGTTCATCGTCTCCTTGGACGAGATGCTGTGCGCGTTGGCCAGAATCCCGTAGGCGCGGCCGATGTGATTGAACACCACCTTGGGTTTCTTTTCCAGGAGCGAGGCGCGGGCGTTCTCCTCGTTTTCGATGATCTGCGCCAGCACCTTGTTAATCCGCTCGACGATGGCCGACTCCGTTTCGCCCAAGGTCATCTGGTTGGAAACTTGAAAGACATTGCCGAGCGCCTCCGTGCCTTCGCCGTAAAGACCGCGGACGGCCAGCCCTAGTTTGTTGACCGCTTGAATTATTTGCGTGACCTGTTCGGCCAGCACCAAGCCGGGCAAGTGGAGCATCGCGCTGTCGCGAATGGCGGTGCCAAGGTTGGTCGGGCAGGCCGTCAAGTAACCCAGCTCCGGAGAAAACGCGTAGTCGAGTTCCTTCTCAAGGGCGCTGTCCACCTGGTCGATGGAGAGCCACGCCTGACGGACTTGCAAGCCGGGGCGCAACGCCTGCATCCGCAAATGATCCTCTTCGTTGATCATCACGCAGACCGATTCTTCCCGGTTCAACACCAGCCCGCTACCCGCGCTTTTGGCCGCGTGCTCGCGGCTGATGAGGTGGCGCTCAACCAGAATTTGCTTGTCCAGCGCGCCGAGGTCTTCCATCGACGCGGAGAACGAATCAGCCATCTGCGGCAACCGTTCCACGCTGGGCCGGATGGACTCCAGCACCTTGATGCGCTCCGGCTTTTTGGCCCAACCGGGAAAGGCGTGGCCTTTGAGATTGCGCGCCAACCGGACGCGACTGGACATGACGATGCGGTCGTGCGGGCCTTCCCGGTGGCTCGACTTTGAGGGTGCAATCAAAAACTCGTGGATGTTCATGTCTTAACTCGTGGCGGCCTCGCCGAGCTTCGCCTTCGCCCGTTTAATTTCGTCCCGCACGGTGGCCGCCTGCTCGAAGTTTTCGTCGCCGACGGCCTTGTCCAGGCGCTTTTGCAAAGACTTCAATTTTTCCGTGTAATCCCGCAACTGCTGCAACGCCTGCGGCGCTTTGCCCACGTGCTGCGTGCCCTTGTGCATCGCCTTCAACATCCCCTCCAGCCCGGCGGCGAACGTCGTGTAGCATTCCGCGCAACCCAGCCGCCCACTCTTTTTGAAGTCCGCCTGGGAGTAGCCGCAGTGCGGACATTTGATGGTTGCGCCGGCGGCGAGTTGTTCAATCTCCTGCACCACGCCCGAACCCAATAGCAAGTCTTCAAAGTTAAAGGCACCCGGATCGCTCACCCCTTTTTCCTTCGCGCAAGCCTCGCACAAATCGACCTTGGGCATCTGGTCGCCCACGATCTTGGTGTAATGCACCTTGGCCTCGTTAATTTTGCAAATACTGCACAACATATTTCGTTAAACCTATATCGGCTCACCAGAGGTTTTCGTCAAGGCGTGGTATTTCTCGATCAACCGCCGGGTCTTCGCCCCCGGTTTGCCATCGCCGATGATTCGCCCGTCGATTTTCACCACCGGAATCACTTCCGCGCCGGTGCCGGTCAGAAAACATTCGTCGGCGTTGAACAAATCGTAGCGCGTCAAGTTCGGCTCCGACACGGTCAACCCCTCGGTTAACGCCAGTTCCATCACCACCCCGCGGGTGATGCCATACAACGCCCCCGCCGACAACGGCGGCGTGGACAACTGGCCGGCTTTGATGATGAAAAGATTGTCGCCCGTGCATTCGGCCACGTAACCTTCCGAGTTCAACATGATCGCCTCTTCGCACCCGCCGTTGTTGGCTTCGATCTTGGCCAGGATGTTGTTCAAATAGTTCAGCGACTTGATCGCCGGGTTGAGCGCGCTGTGCAGATTGCGCGTCGTCGGCACGGTAATGATGTCCAATCCCCGTTGATACATGGCGGGCGGATACAGTTGAATCTTCCCGGCGATGATGATCACGGAAGGGTTTTTGCAACTCTTCGGATTCAAGCCGAGCGTGCCAACACCGCGCGTCACAATGAGGCGAATGTAGCCATCGCGCACCTTGTTGCGGCGGCAGGTTGCAACCACGGCCTGCATCATCTCCGCGTGCGACATGGGAATGGTCAGCAGAATGGCCTTGGCGGAATAAAAGAGCCGGTCGATGTGCTCTTTCAGTTTGAACACGCGGCCGTTATAGGCGCGAATGCCTTCAAAAATGCCGTCGCCGTAGAGCAGACCGTGGTCGAAAACGGAGACCTTCGCGTTCTTTTCGTCGTAATATTTTCCGTCGATGTAAATTTTCATTTCAACAATCCGCGACAGACTACGTTAAGCCGCTCCGCCCGTGCAACAAATTAGGAAATGTGCCATCGGACAGCGGCAATTGCGGCCATAAACCAACACCGATCAACTGTCCTTCGCCAGCTCCGGCCCGATCTGCCCGTCCACCAATTCGATGGCCCGTGGTGCCCGCGCGGCCACGCGCGCGTCGTGCGTGGCGATGATGAGCGTGGCGTTGCGCTCGGTGCGCAGCGCGCACAGCAAGTCGATGATCTCCTCGCCGGTATGTGAATCCAGATTACCCGTCGGTTCATCCGCGAGAATCAAGGGCGGCTCGTTGATCAAAGCGCGCGCGATAGCCACGCGTTGCTGCTCGCCGCCGGACAGTTCCGAAGGCCGGTGGTCCAGCCGCTCCGGGAGGCCGACGCGCGTCAGCAATTCCTTCGCGCGGGCCTCGGCCTTGGCCGCGTCCATCCGCGCCATTCGCGCGGGCAGGCAGACGTTTTCCAGCGCGTCCAATTCCGGGAGGAGATGGTACGCCTGAAAAATAAAGCCGACTTTCGCGTTGCGGAAAAGCGCCAGTTCATTCGCGGAAAGCTTCGCGAGATTGTGCCCACCAAACCAGATTTCGCCGGTGTTCGGCGAATCCAGCCCGCCGAGCAAATGGAGCAGCGTGCTCTTGCCCGCGCCCGACGCGCCGCGCAGCGCCAGAAAATCGCCCTTGCTCACGGTCAAGTTGACGCCACGCAACACTTCGAGTGAGCGCTTGCCCAGCGTGTAGGTTTTGGACAGGCCGCGCGCCTCGATCAGAGCTTCTGGCGGTTGCTCACTCATGGCGCAACGCCTCCACGGGTTTCAATCGCCCCGCATTCCACGCGGGCAACAGGCCGGCCAACACGCAAATGAGCAGGGAACCGCCGCAAATAATCGCAATGTCGCGCGGCACAATCAACGACGGCAGTTCCGTGAAACCGTAAATGGACGCGGGGAACAACTCGAAGCCCGTGAGCCGGCTCATGAAATGCAAAAACTCGTTCCGATACGCCAGCGCCAGCATCCCCAAGCCGAACCCGGTGACAACGCCCAACACACCGACGAAGACGCTCTGGCCGAGGAACAGCCGCATCACCTGGGCATTGGTGGCACCGAGCGCCTTGAGCACACCGATCTCGCGCGTCTTCTGCACCACGAAAGTAATCAACGCGCTGGTGATGCCGAAGGCCGCGACGATCATGATGAAGAACAGCAGATAGAACATGACGTTCTTCTCCACGAGCAGCGCGTTGAGGATGAAGGAGTTTTCCTCGCCCCACGTGCGCACGACAAACTCCTGGCCCAAGGTTCGCTGCAATTGCTTCTTCACGGCGTCCGCTTGATACGGATCGTGCAGCATCACCAGCACTCCGTGGACATGGTCGTCCAGATCATACAAATCCTGCGCGTTGGCCAGTGAGCTGACGATGACCATGGCGTTGTACTCGTAATAGCCGACATCAAAAATCCCCTTTACTTCATATTCGTCCGGCAAAATGGCCTCCTCCTTGTCCTTGCCACGGCTGGCTTTCATCTTTTGCAGATTGCGCGGCGAATAAATCGCCAGCCGGTCGCCCACGCGCAGCCGCAACGTTTGCGCAAACTCGCGGCCCACCAGCAGCCCGTTGCCCCGCACGTCAAAACTTCCCTCCACGATGCTCTTTGGGAGCACGCTGACGTTGGTTTCCGTTTGAGGGTCAATGCCGCGCAAGACGGGCGCGTCCACCGCCGGACTGCCGTTCTCCGGCTGCGTTTCCACCAGCACTTTGCCCATCACAAACGGCGCGACGCCTTTCACCAGCGGGTTCGCCGCAATGGATTTCATGATCGCTGCGTGTTCCGCCATCGGGGTGCCGGACTGGAAGACTCGCAGGTGCGCGTTGAAGCCGAGGATTTTTTCCCGCAACTGCCGGTCAAAGCCGCTCATCACGCTGATCACGATGATCAACACCGCGACGCCGAGCATGACGCCCACGACGGAGATCAACGTGATGATCGAGACAAACGTCCGCTTGGGACGCAAGTAACGCAGGGCCAGCATCAGCTCGAACGGAAGTCGTGACATCGCGTGGAGAGTAAAGTTCAGCGTTCCAACTTCAAAGTTCAAAGTTTAACCAGCCGAAGCAACCACACGCGGGGAGCAGGCAGCGCACTGAGCTTCCAAAGGAAGGTAGAGAAAGTGAACCGGGGAATGACGCTCCACTTCATCCTCAACACCCGGACGATCGGAGCGTGGCTATTTGGCCACGAAGTACGAGGGCAGTGCGGCCAACACCCCAAAAATCTTACGACGCCAAATCGGCCATTCTTACGATGTCAAAAAAGTTCGTAACACCGAATCGCTTTTCACACTGGATCACGTGCACTCATTCGATCACCCTCAATGGTGTCCACCAAATCGAGGCAAGGCCACCGTAACAATTAGCTAGCCGGAACGGTAAATGGTTCCACAAGCTCCTTAGGAAAGCTATGTCGTAATAGCCATTCTACCGTCATCGACCGGATAGCGTTGTGTTTGGGGATCGCCTCTAACTGTGCGAGCGGTCTATTACCCAACTCTCTCGTGAGAAAATACCCGTAAACAAGTCGGGACAAAATACCGCGTGTTCCCCAAGAGGAGTAAGGTCCAGAAATAGTGTACATTTTGCAAAACCGATCATCAACAATCTCTAGCTTTGTATACCAAAACAAAAGCTTATTGCACCTCATGATCTTTTGATGCAATTCAGGATCAATCTCAAAAAGTTCTGTAATAGCAATTTTGGAATTGTCAATAAATTCAGGCGGACCCCAGAAATGGCAACCCTCAACTCTCAAATGTCTGTAGCCGCCATTGCGAAAACAAGTGACAAAAAATATGCGGATTATCGGCGCAATTAGTATCGTGAAGCGGTGTCTCATCATGCAATTCTCCCCGTCTGAGTTAGCAATGTTAATCCAATATCTCGGTTAACTTAATATCTCTCTAATTTATTATACGACCAATCTATCACTCAATTTGAGACTGCCAATGTTCGGCGCTTACCATCCTGGCTGGAAAAATAAATATGTGTGGCCTTGCCTCGGTTTGGTGGACAAGCGTGGGGTGACGCATGAGGCATGGTTTAGTTGATTTGGTTTTCAAAGTCCACAGGGGATTTGTAACCGAGCGCGCTGTGGAGCCGCGTCCGGTTGTAAAAGGCTTTAATCCATTCAAAGATCGCCGCCCTGGCTTCGGCGTGCGTGGCAAACTGGCAACGATGCACGAGTTCGCGTTTGAAGCTGCTCCAGAAGCTCTCTCTGGTGGCGTTGTCGTAGCAGTTGTCGGGGAGGTTTCAAGCGATGGCTTGGCGGTCAAAGTTCACCGAGGCGGCAATTGACTTTCCCGGCAACTCTTGTTGTCCTGCAATTATGCCTAGAAAATCTGCCGCCCGTTCGGGTTCTCCCTCCAGGAAAGTCCTGATCCCCATTGGCGACGCCACGGAAGTGATGGACACGCTGTATCCGATGTTCCGCCTGCCGGAGGATGGTTTTGAAGCCGTCGTGGCCGGCCCGGAAGCACGGCTGTATCACGGCGTGCTGCACGAAATCCCGCCCACCGCCAACGGCGAACCGAAGTGGGACATCACCCGCGAAAGCCCCGCGTATCACATCCGCGCCACCGTCGCGTTCAAAGATGTGCGACCGGAAGACTACTGCGGCCTGTTCCTCTCCGGCGGACGCGCGCCGGAATATCTGCGCTACGATCAGGATTTGCTGCGCCTCACGCGCCATTTCTTTGCGGCCAACAAGCCGGTCGCCATGGTCTGTCACGGCATCGAAATTCTCACGGCCGCCGACGTGATCCGCGGGCGCACGCTCACGACCGTGGCCAAGTGCAAGCTCGACGTGGAGCAAGGCGGCGCGAAATACGTGAACCAACCGTTTGTGATCGACGGCAATCTCGTCAGCGCGCGCGTCTGGATGGATAACTCGGTGCTCATGCGGGAATTCATGCGGATGCTCAAGGCCGCCGTCGGCGAATAGTTTTCATGCTACACCGCCGCCAATTCCTTACGCAAAGTTCCGCCGCGCTCGCGCTGACAGCCTTGCCCGGAAGTCTCCGCGGCGCACAGACGAAATCAACTCCAACGATCGGTCTTGGTTTCAGCCTGTACGGCATGAAGTCATTGCCGCTGGCCGACGCACTGAAAACGTGCGCGGATATCGGCTACGACAACGTCGAACTTGCCTTGATGCCCGGTTATCCGACTGAGCCGAAACTCCTTTCCGCCGACGAACGCGGCCAGTTGCGCCAACGACTCGATTCGCTTGACCTCAAGCTTTCCGCGCTCATGGAAAATCTTTCGCTGCCCGTCGATGACGCCGCGCACCGGGCAAATCTTGAACGCATCAAAACGGCCGCCGAACTGGGCCATGCGCTCTCGCCCAAGGCCCCGCCGGTTTTGGAAACGGTTCTCGGCGGAAAGCCGGAACTATGGGACAGCCTCAAGGAACGCATGGCGGAACGCTTGCGCGATTGGGCGGAAGTCGCCGCCGCGCAGCGACAGATCATCGCCGTCAAACCGCATGTCGGCGGCGCGCTGCACACCCCTGAGGCCGCGCTCTGGTTGCTCCGGCAGGCGGACAGCCCTTGGATCAAACTGGTCTATGATTTCAGCCATTACGAGTTGTGCGGCTTGAAACTGGACGAGACGCTCCAACAGATCGCGCCGCACGCCGCGTTCGTGCACGTCAAAGACAGTGAAGGCGACGCGGCGAAGTTCAAATTCCTGCTGCCCGGCGAAGGCAAGGTGAATTACGCGCATTACCTGCAAATGCTCAAGGCAACCGGCTATCGCGGCGCAGTCGTGGTGGAAGTGAGTGGAATGATTTTCAACCAGCCGAATTACGACCCGGTGGCGGCGGCCCGAAAATGTTACGCGCCCTTGGCGGCAGCCTTTGAAAAGGCGGGCGTTTCGCGACGGTAGCGGTTTGAACACGGCTCTCATCGGAAACTCCACCGGCCGCAGCTTGACAAGCCAGCAAGCTCCGCCAAAGACTTCATGGCAAATGGTGCCCACCACGATTCGTTGCGGAGCCAGAGCCATCCGCGAGACGGCCTGCAACCTCCTCGGCAGCTTCACTGCTAGATTGGCAGATACCGCCCTGCAGGCCGAATTGACGCGGCTCGAAGCCAGCAAATCCGAGTCTCCCCTGCAACAACTGATGCGGTTGCAAGATCGAAACGGCCAGGTGCCGACCGCTTGGCGTGATCTCGGCGCGATTGCCTACGAATTAGTGCGCTCCCACCGACCGCGAACCGTTGTGGAATTAGGCAGCTTCGGAGGATTCTCGGCTTGCGCGCTGGCCCTAGCACTCAAGGATCATGTGCCGGGAAGCCGTCTCTACGCCGTGGATACGTGGAAAGGTGATCCGCATACCGGTGCCTACGATGAACAAGTCTATCAGCAGTTTCTTTCCTTCCGCCGGGAACTCGGCTTGGAGGAAATCATCATCCCGTTGCGCATGACTTTCACCGAGGCGCGCGAGCAGATTCCCAACGACATCGACCTCTTGCATATCGATGGCTGGCATACGTTCGGGGCGGTGCGGCGGGATTTCCGCTTGTTCCAGCCGCGACTTGCTCCGCAAGCTCTCGTGCTCTTCCACGATGTGAACACGCACTTCTTGGGCATGCGGCTCTTCTGGTTACTCGCTTCATTGAGGCACCCCACAGCCCTGGTTCCCTACTCGCATGGGTTGGGCGTGCTGCGTTGGCGGACGCGAAAAAAGGCCGTATGAAAATTGGAATCATCGCCCCCGGAATGCGCGGAGATGTCGAACCACATCTGGCGCTGGCGCTCGAACTGAAGTCTCGCGGGCACGCCGTCACCGTGGCTTCCCACGCGACGTTCGCTCCCGTCTGCCAAGAGTTGGGCATCCCGTTTCGCCTGCTGGATCGGACGGATGTCAAGAGCATCGCCCAAAGCCTCATGCACGAGGCACCCAAGAAAATCCGCCTGCGCTGGGTAACGCTCCTGTGGCGAACGCTCCGCACCCGCCGGACTTGGGGCGATTTCCGCGATCTCGAAACCGCCGTCGATGTCTGCCGCGACTCGGATGTGGTCGTCTGCGGGCCGGGACCCATACCGCACATTTGTGAAAAATACGGACGAGCCTGTGCGCTCGTTCGCCTCACTCCCTACGAAATCACCAGCGCCTACCCGCTCCCCAACGCCCCGCTCGGCCTGCACCTCTTTCCATTGCCAAGATGGGCCAACCAATTGACGCATTGGTTGTACTACCAGCATCTGCATCGAAGGATGCGCGACTGGCTGCACACCTGGCGGACGCAAGAACTCGGTTTGCCCGCCGAATCGGGACGGCTCACACCATTCGAGTTGAAATCTCCCACCCTGCTGGCGTGCAGTCCGCGCTTGCTGCCAGAGCGCGTTCGGTTGCGGCCGAATTGCCACTTCACCGGTTTCTGGCATCTCAATCGCGGACAAGGCTGGCAGCCATCCCGTGAATTGGCGGAGTTTCTCGCCCAAGGGCCGCCGCCAGTTTACGTCGGCTTCGGCAGTCTGGCGGGAGTGACGCCGGAGTTTTGGAATCAGGTCGTGCTGCCCTCACTGCGCTCTCTCGGACTTCGCGCGGTCATTGGCCAAGGCTGGATAGAATCGTCGATAACACCGCACCACCCGGATGTGCTCGTCGTTGACGACGCGCCGTTCGACTGGCTTTTTCCCCGCATGGCAGCTTGCGTGCATCATGCCGGCGCGGGAACGATGGCGGAAGCGGCGCGGGCGGGAGTGGTCTCCGTGGTCGTTCCGTTTTCCGGCGAGCAATCCTTTTGGGCGGTGCGCGCCTTCCGATCGGGCGTGGCGACCCGTCCGGTGCATTTCACCGAGTTAACACCAGCGTCACTGACGCAACACTTGAAAACCGCCATCAACGACGCGCGCCTGCGTTCCTCGGCACGTCAACTCGGCGCGGAACTCCAGCGGGAAGAGGGTGTCTGCCGTGCTGCGGAAATAATCGAACACCAGAAGGACTGACCGATCTTTTGCTCAGTGCATCTCCACGTCGCAGTTGCCGATGCCGGGCCGGTAGAAATTAAACTGCACGTTTGGGTGGTCCGCGAGCAACGACATCGGCACGGCGGCATCAGGAAGTTTCTTGGCGATCATCAAGGTCGTCAATCGCTGGCCGAAGGGATTGTCGTGCATCCCGGCATGCCAGATGGAAACCTTCTCCGCCTGCCACGTCTCCACCGGGCCGACCGAAATGGCCTGCGTGGGCACGAGCGAGATATTGCCACCACCCGACGTGCGGGCATTCTGCGCGATGGTGAGCGGATGCAAATCCACGACGCGTGTGGTGAGCTTTCGGTATTCAACAGGCGATGGCGGAGCGTCCTTGAACTTTCCTTTGCGGCGCGGCGGGTCGTTGAAGGCCCAGTGTTTCACATCGCCCTGCCCGCCTTGCATCACGGCGCAGCGCACGCCGGCGTTCCAACTCGCACGATACGCCGTGGTGTCGCCTTTCGGAAAATGCAGATGAGCGTCCGGCATCACCAGTTCCTTGCGGATGCGGTTGAAACACATTTCGCGGTCGGCCTTCTCGAATGACAGCGGATGCGTCGCAGGCATTTCGCGTCCTTCGAGAAACCATTCGTCCATGCCCCAGAAGTGGCCGGACTTCACGTTCAGGCCGAGTTCATTGACGATGCGTGCCACAAGCGGCAACTGCTCCGTCGGCCCAATCGGCCCGCAGATGCCGACGGGATTGTCCGTCGTGGACTGCTTCCAAGCGGCGATGTATTCGAGTGCTTCGGCGAGATAAAAATCTTCGAGCGTGTCATACATCACGACCTTGAAACCGGGCCGCGAGAGCTTTGCCAGCCTCTCCGGCGTGAGCGCAGCGGCGTCGCGGATGAGGTCGTGGTCGAGCGTGGTGTAATCCCACCAATCGGGGGCAATGGAGCTGAGTTTGCGGGGCATAGGTGCGTAGTGAGTTGATGGTTCAGTGTTTAACAGCCGTGTTTCAGAGCGGCTTCGTAGGCTTGATTCACGAGGAAATTCTTTCCGAGTGCCGCACGCAGCGGGTCGGCATCCGGCGCGCAGAAACCCATGTGCGAATGCCGCCGCCAGCCTTCCGCAAATTTGAACTTCTTCGACAGCTTGCCGACTGCGCGCGCCAGGTCGTCCATGGTTTTCAAATAAGAGTTCATCCCCTGACTCACATCAAGCCAACTCTGCTGGCTTTGGTGCGCAGCGAGCGCTTGCAACTTCGTGGCGTGAACGGCAGTCGTGTTCACGAAAGCTCCGGGGATAATGCGCCGCCGAAGCGGGTCGCACAGGCCGTGAGGCATGGCGTGGTACACCGTCACGTCGTGCGCATACGTGGGTCGCGACGGGGTGGAACGAAAATTTGGCATTGCGTGCGTGAACGCCGCCGTCACCGCGAGCCGACAGGTGTTCATGTGGTCTTCCATGTAATCCTGCGGCGAATGCGTGAGGACGATACTCGCCCTGGACTCACGAATGACCGCCGAGATCCGGCGCAGCGTTTTCACTTCGTAAAGGATTTCCAGATCATCGCACAGCGGCGGATGAAAATGCGCGCCGAGAATCTTCGCGGCGTTCTTTCCTTCCTGCAGCCGCACGCGCCGAGTCTTCCCCGGACTGAACTCCGCGCTGCCGCAGTTGCCGGTGGACACATTCAAATAATGGATTTCCCAGCCGCGCTGTTTGAGGAGCAACAGCGTGCCAGCCGCGACGAATTCGATGTCGTCTGGGTGCGCGAAAATGGCGATGGCGGATTTCATATTTACCACGGCTTCCTCGCCGCAGCATTACAGCAACGCTACTGAATAGCGGCAAACGCGGCAAGCAGAAGCAGCATTCGCGGGCTGGACAATTGCCAGCGAGCACCTATTTCAAATCGTGACAGACACCACACATCGCGCTCACTTCGACTTCAATACCCAGGCCCCGTCCCAATCGTCGGACGGCGGGGTAACTTTCATGAGGGCGCAGCGTTCGAGGTAGAGGTGCGAGAGTTGGTCGGTGGGATTGAGGCGCGCAGCTTCGTCAAAGGCTTTCGTGGCTCGTTCCCACTCGCGCTGGCGATAACGGGTCATGCCTTCGTTGAAATGTCCGACCACTTGCATCAAGTGCGGAAAAGTTTCTTCCGTGTGAAAGTCCAGCACTTCATACACGCCGATGGACTGGGACTTGCCCTTGACGACGACGCGGTCAATGTCGCGGATGCGGTAGGTGCCACGGAGGCGCTTGAAGGTGTTTTCGCTGATGAGAATTTGGGCGTGGTATTGTTTGCAGGCACTTTCGAGGCGGGAGGCAAGATTGACGCCGTCGCCGATGACGGTGTAATCCATGCGTTTGGGAGAACCAATATTGCCGGTGATGACCATGTCGGTGTTCAATCCGATGCCGATCTTCAACGGTTTCTTCCCGGCGGCGGCGCGGCCCTGGTTGAACACATCTAATTCGGTAATCATCGCGATGGCCGTGCGCAGCGCGCGATCTTCATCGTCGGAGTGCGGCACGGGAATGCCAAAGGCGGCCATGACGGCGTCGCCGATGAACTTGTCGAGCATGCCGCCCTCGCGCTGAATGCAATCCACCATGATCGTGAAATATTCATTGAGGAGGCTGACTATGCCCTGGGCACCCAGCTCCTCGGTGAGCGAAGTAAAGTCACGCACGTCCGAGAAAAGAACCGTGACGAGCGCGCTCTTGCCGCCCAGCAGATCGGTGCCACCAGCCAGAAGCTGATCAGCCACGGCGGGATCCATGTAACGCGCCATCGTGGACTTCACGCGCTTTTCACTGCTGATGTCTTCGAGCATCAACATCGTGCCCAAACGACGATGGTCACCACCAACCAGTGGGAGCACGGTGAAGTTGACCGAGAGTTTGCGTCCGCCGAACTCCAACCCCGCGTCGAGGGAGTTGTCGGATGCCCGAGTTTGCTCCACATGCGCGATTTTTTGGAGCACCCACGCATTCGGCCCGGTGAAAAAGTCTGCGGCCGGTGTGCCAATAATTTTGGCCGGCTCCACGTCGAGGATGCGCAAGCCGGCAGCGTTGCAGGTGACGATTTTGCCGTGCTCGTTCAGCGTGATGACGCCGTTGGACATACTCTCCAGCATGCTCTCGTTGTAATTCTTCATGTTCTGGATGTCCGCGAAGAGTTTCGCGTTTTCCAGGCCCAATGAAATTTTGGCGCTGAACGCCTTGAGGCGGATCTCGTCTTCCGTGGTGAACGTGCCGCCGTGCTTGTTGAGCACCTGCGTGACGCCAATGCATTTGCCGTTTTTGTTGACGACGGGCACGCAGAGAATCGAGCGCGTGAAGTAGCCCGTTCGCTTGTCCACAGCGGGATTGAAGCGCAAGTCCGCGTACGCATACGGAATGTTCACGGTCTTGCCGCTGTTGAAAACGGCACCGGCAATGCCGAGGTGGTTGGGAAAACGGATTTGCGTCGTGGCCAGCCCGGTGCCGACTTCGGACCACAGTTCGTTCGTCTTCTCCTCGTTTAGGAACAGTGTGGCGCGGTCGGCCTTGAGCATGCGTTTGGCTTCGTCCATCACGCGTTGCAAGAGCGGCTTCAACTCGATCTCCGAGCTGACCTCGGAGACGACATCAAGGAATTCCATCTCCTGCACCCGCGATTCCTTCATCCGCTCAATGTATTGACGGCTCTGAAGTGTGATGGCCGCCTGCAAGCTCATGGCTTCGAGCAAA
>JBKJSC010000076.1:0-25596 GCA_046593035.1 Limisphaerales bacterium
GATCCACGATGCGCGCCGCGCCATCCACGATGTCCAGCGGTGGATGGCGCGGCGCGCATCGTGGATCCGATCATTGCCGGCTTCAACACGCGCGAGCACATCTGGGGAAAATTTCTGAAAGATTACGTCCCGACGGATTGGTAGGTGCCTGTTGGCTGGAACGTAGTATGGCCTACGCCGACCGGCATGTGTTCGTGCCGAACGACAACGAGTTGATCTGCGCCTCGCTGGCGGCAAAACCGTGAATCGCGCACGCTGCCGTGGTCAGTTTTTATGTGAAGGATGCGATTCGATCCATTGTCGGTTTTTGCAGTTCAATAATAGCGAGTGGATTTTCGCTAAGTCACCGCTCGACAACCGTAAGCCTCGGATTTAATGTTGAAAATCATACAAGTGATAAACAACACTTTTGTCGCTTCATCATAATGTTGGGCCACTTCGCACAATGACGCAAAAAGCGCAGAAAACTATTGTTGCAAGTCTCGGGCTTGTGTTGCTTCTCGTGGCGCTCGCCTTGCCGTTTCTCGAGTTGGAACAGTACCGTGGAGATATTCGGTTTGCTTCGCTTTCGGTTTTGCTATTCGCGATTGCTGGTGGTCTTTACTTTTGGGCGACACGGCCAGACCTGCTGCGGTTTTACTGGATCGTTTTGGCGACAATTGTAGCGATTGGAACGCTCTTGCTTCATTGGACTTTCCAGAGGATACGGTTTTGATGACGTGGCCCAACAAGTCGCCCCAGCCAACGCGGGTGACCGTTTCCAGTTCGCTGCGTGGTTCACGTTCCTCGGCCCCGCGTGGCTGATCACTGATCGTTAAGCTCCGGCACGCGGAGTCATGCCAAGCGGCGACTGCGGGCTTTCAAAGAGGATGACCCGCTCCACCGTCGGTGCTTTCGGCGGCTTCGTCCGTCTGCACGTTCACCTTTTCTCGCGCTTGTGTTTTTGTGGCGTTGCACTCATATTCTCCACCATGACTTTTGCCGTTGAGACTGAGCAGGAGACCGATGGCCGCTGGATCGCCGAGATTCCGCAAATTCCCGGTGCGATGGCTTACGGTGCCACCCGCAAGGAAGCCGTCGCGCGCGCCGAGGCTCTGGCTCGCATTGCCACTAGAACTGGCCTGACTCCACACGATTTGTGAGGCACATCAAAGTGCCTCGCCGCTATCTACAACCCGTTCGTTAAGCACCAGCACGCGGAGTCATGCCAAGCAGCGACTGCGGGCTTTCAAAGAGGATGGCCCGCGCCACCGCCAGAGATTCCTCCAGCGTGAACTGGCCTTCGCCGATTTTTTCTGCGAGCACGCGCGCCAGTTGTTTGCGCACGAGGATGGATTTGCCGTAGGTCCATTCCACGCAATAGGCGTCGGAGAAAAATCCGACCTGCTTGTTTGCGGGCAGCATGTCGAGCCGCTCGGCCATCACCTGCCGGATTACGCCCGGAAAAAAGTTGTGCCACCAGAAACCCGCGAGGCTCAGGTTCGGCAGTTCGCGCGCCAGCGTGCAGAGCGACTGATTGGCGTGGCGGCTGGCGAGAAAACATTGGAAGCGCAGCCGGGGATGGCGGCCAATCATTTCGCCGAGCTGCCCGATGGAAGTTTGCGAGAGGCGGCAGGCGGTCTCGAACGGGAGCGGCTCGGCACCGAAGCTGAATTGAAAGACCACCTGATCACCGTGTTTTTCCAACGCGGACAGAAACGCCTCGTTGATGTACGCGGCGTAAATATCCCGCTCCGCCAGGCCGGCCTGTGGACGGCGGGCGAGGGCGGCCTCCATTTCCGTGTCGTTCACAAGGCGGAAGTTAATGTCGGTGGAAATATGCGTGGCGGTGGAGAGAATTTTCCCCAACGGCATCGCGCTCACGTAATGAGCGATGGCGGCATGCACGTCCGCCAACGAACGAATCATGCGGTCCGTCGCTGGCCGTGCGCCGGTACCAATGGGTGACGGGCTTTCCGGTGTTTTTCCCCAGCACCGTTCCAATTCGTAGAGCGCGGTGTCGAACTCGCCCCATTGGCAGCGGGTGAAGAACCCCCATTCGAGCGCGTATTGCAGACGGTCGTCGTCCTCACCATTACCACGCCGGGCGATTTCGGTGCCGGTGCGGCGGATGTTCAAACGGTCAAGAATCGAATGATGCCACGCGCGATCCTCGGCGCGTTCACGGATACGGGCGTCGAGCTGACGCCAGTTGTCGGCGGTGATCGGCTCGCGCCATTGATAGAGGTCGGCGAGAATCAGCCGCACGCCCCAGAACGAACTGGTGTTTTGAATGTGCCGCAGAAACGGCAGCGCCTCCTGGATGCGCGCGTGGGCTTCGGTTTCGTCGGGCCATTGCGGATTTTGCGTGAGTCGCGCACCGGTCGGACAGCCCGCCGCGTAAAGATCACTGACAACCATGTGGTAGAGCAGCACGTCGTGCAATCCGCGCGCGCCGAGGCGGCCACCGACGAGATGGGTGTGGACATCGAGCACGGGGATTTCGGCGAGGGCCGTTTCCAGTTCCATCGCCAGGGTGTGCGTGTTCATGGGTGTTGCTTGAGAAATTTGTTGACGGTATTCAAGGTCGGAATGCCGGCTTGCCCGCCGTGCTGCGTGGCTTTGAGCGCGGCGGCGGCGGACGCAAAACGAATCCGCTCCACCAGCGGCAACCCGCGCGCCAACGCCGCCGCATACGCGCCATGGAAAACATCGCCGCAGCCGGTGGTGTCAATCGCCTTCACCTTGAACGCGGGCAGGTGCTGTGGCGATTTAGTGGTTGAATCGAGAAAATAACTGCCGCGTTCGCCACAGGTCATCACCACCGCGCTCCGGCCGCGTTGCCACAATTTTGCCGCCGCAGTGGCAGAATCGCGCGCCCCGGTGAGTTTGATGGCAAACGTTTCGGAAAGGATCAAGTGATCCACCAGCGCCAGCAACTCCGCGAAGCGCGACGCGGCGTGACCTTCGAAATCGGCAACCACGGGAATCCCGGCGGCGCGGGCGATGCGCGCGGCTCGAATCATTCCCGCCAGGCCGAAATTGTCCACGAACAAAACGCGCGCGGATTCAATGAACGCTCTTGAAGGCAACTTGGCATCCGCGCCCACGACGTTTTCGACATCGAAGAAAACGTTGCGCGTCCGGCGGGCTTCATCAACCACGATGACGGAGTCGATGGGTTTCGCTCCGGCACGACAAACCGCGTGGCTTACGTCGATGCCCTCCCGCTGCAAGGTATCCAACACGAAGCGTGAGGCATTGTCTTCACCCAAGACGCCGGCGAAGGCGCATTGTGCGCCGAGACGCGCGGCGGCGACGAGGGCGGTCGCGGTCAATCCGCCACAATGACGTTCCCGGCGGAGCACGCGCGTCTTCGCATCGGCGGGCGGATAAGCGGAAACGTAAATCAATTCGTCCACCGCCGCGCAACCGAGGCCCAGAATGTCGTAGCGCGCTTTCACATTTCCAATTTCAAGTCGGCAAACCCGCCAACCAACGACGCATCGTGGCCGGGTCTTCCTTGAACATGAGCGAGCCGGGCACGATGAAGTCCACGCCCGCCGCCGCCATGAGCGGCACGGTTTCACGGCGAATTCCGCCATCAGCTTCGACCACCGTGCGCAGTCCGCGTTGGGAAATGATTTCGCGCGCCCGCTTTATTTTGCCCGGAACGCTGGCATCCATCGAGGCGCCTTTAATGCCCATCGCGGTGCCGACTACGGTGAGCACATCAAGATCATTCCAGTACGGCTCCAGCAACTCGAGCGGTTCGGTGATGAGGAGTGAGACGCCCGCCTGTTTGCCGTGCGCCTTGATGGCGTGCAGCACTTCGCCGGGATTTTTTGCGGAGTCCAGGCAAAAAATGATGATGTCCGCGCCCGCTTCGACGAACGGATCGATCCAAGCAAGCGGATCGGTGGTCATCAGATGCACCTCGAACGGCAGGCGAGTGTGCGGGCGCAGCGCCTTCACCTGGTCGGGGAAAAAAAGCAAGTTCGGGACGTAATGACCGTCGGCGACATCAATGTGGAATCGTTCGGAGAACGGATCGACGCGGCGCATTTCCGCCGCGAGATTAGCCAGATCCGCCGACCAGAGGGAAGTGGAACATTTGACCATGGCGAGGATTTAGCCACAGATGAAACCGGGAGGGAACAGAGATTTTGCGCCAAGTTGCCGCGCTTCACTTCGCCGCAAAATGTTTTCGCAAGAACTCGCCGATGAACCGCTGCACTTCCACACCGTGGCGAACTTTGCTAATGGACTTGGAAGTGATTTCGCAAAATTCGGCACCGGGAATAATCTCCGCCAGCACCTGGCCGTACTCGAAGGGGTGAATCGGGTCCTGCCGGTTCGCGAGTACGAGCGTCGGAACACGGATCGACTGCCATTCACGCCGGCCGGCATTCGGACGGTCATTGATGATGCGTTCCAGCTTGAACGCGCTTTCCTCGATGCGCGGATGCTCGAACTGCGCCGCGAGCGACGCCGCGACATCCGGCCATTCGCGCACCGCCTCGCGATAGATTTCTGTTTCTTTGAACAGCTCTTGTCCGCGCCGGGCACCGTGCTCGCGGACGAGGCGCGTGATCAATGAAAACCGCTCGACGTTCCACGGGTTCGGCGTGTCGAGCCAGGCCGGGCGGGAGAGGACGAGGCCGAGCACGCGCTCCGGAAACCGCAGCGCGAAATTCAACGCCACCGCCGCGCCCATCGAAATGCCGCCGATCACGGCGCGCTCGATTTGCAAATGATCCATCAGCGCACGCAGGTCATCCGCAAAGGTGGCGGACGCGTAGCGTTGCGGATCGCCCAACGGCTGCGTCTCTCCGTGACCGCGACAATCGAAAGCCAGCAGGCGGAAACCGGCGGGCGGCTGAAACAGCCCGAACGGCTGACCGACATCACCACCCAAACCGTGTTGGAAAATGAACTGCGTGCCAGCACCGGTTTCGCGGTAGTGAAAGTTCAAACCTTCGTGGGTGAAAAATGACATGGCTCAGTTCGCGTTCAGTTTACCTCGGAGAAAGGCGACGCTGGCAGGCACTTCGCTTTCATTCAGCCCGTGCAGGATCAAGGCATCGGAGAATTTGTCCCGGCGCAACCGCGCGAGATAATGATCCCAATCAATGACGCCGCGGCCTGCGCCCCGGCCATCGGGCAGAGCGTCGGGGCCAAGTTCTTTCGCGTGGGCGAGCACGATGTCCGGGCCAAGTAGATCAAATGCTTCATCCAAAATCTCCCGCATGCGCGGCAGGTCGCCGGGATGAAATAGATTCGCGGCATCCAGTACTACTTTCAGGCGCAGCGATTTCAATTCATCCAGCAATCGACGACACTTTCGCGCCGAGTTCACGACATTGGCCGTCTCCGGCTCGATTCCAAGCGTGACGCCCTGCCCTTCCGCCACGGCGAGTGCTTCGTTCAAACTGGTCAGCAAATCTCGCCAGGCGGACGGTGAATCATTGTCCGCGTGCCGCCGCCACATGTCCGCCGGATCGCGCGTGCCGGTGCACAGCGTGATCACCGGTGCGCCCAGCTTTGCGCATGCCTCGGCAAGCACAGGCAGGCGACGCAATCCATCGCGTCGTTGCTCCGCGTCGGGATGAATCAGATTGAAGGTGCCGGAGACGGCGGCGATGCGAATTTGCCGTGAGTCCATTTCACACCGGATGTTTTCCAACACCGCCGGCTCGATCCGTTCCGGCAGCGTGGGCAGGCCGACGCACGCGAAATTAAACTGAATGCAACGAAGGCCGTGACCGGCCACGGCATCAAGGGTTTCGCCGAGGGTGCGACGTGAAAATGTTTTCGCAAAGATTCCAAGTTGCATCACGGTGGTCATGCGCTGCCTCACACCGCGCCGGAGACTTCGGCCAACCGCACGCGCTCCCCGCTTTCCGCCGAGCGTGCGATGGCCACCAGCGCGCGCATGGCAGCGATGCCGTCGTCAATGTTCGCGCCGTGCTGCGGCGCGCCGTGGAGGATGGTGTCGGCGAAGCCTTCGATCTGGAGCTTGTAGCTGTAGGCATCCTCGCCGAGCGGACGATGGTATTGCCGGTCTTTCTCGGAGAAACATTCCACCACGCTGGATTTGTGGAACCAGGGCAGAAAGACCTTGCCGTTGACGCTCCCGTGCTCGCCGTAAATCTGAAAGCCCTCCTCGAAATCACCGCGGATCGGAATGGTCAAATCCAGATGCCCAAGCGCGCCGCTGGCGAATTCAGCCTCGATGAACCAGCAGTGGGCGCCGAACTTTTCCAGCAATCGGGCGCGGACGCCGGCCAATTCGCCGCCGAGAAAACGCGCGGTGTCCACGAGGTGGCTGGCGTGGGTAAGAATGAAATAGCGACGTTTGTCGGCCTTGGGATTGCCGCCGGGCCGCTGGGCGGCTGCGCTCAACTGGGTGATCGGCTGCAGATTGTCGGTCATGGTGTAGCGGTGCGTCGAATCGCAATACCACGATTTGAAGGCCAGGATCTGTCCGATTTCTTCCTGGATGAATTTGCGGGCGAAGGCGATGCCGGGATCGAAACGACGATTGTTTCCGATCTGCAGCACGAGTTTGGTTTCCCGCAGTTTCGCGCGCAGCGTCTCGCATTCCTCGAGGTTCACGCCGAGGGGTTTTTCCACGAGGACGTGTTTGCCCGCGGCGACGGCCTGGAGCGCGAGCGGCACATGGTATTGGTCCGCCACGCCGATGACGACGGCTTCGACCTGCGGATCGGCCAGCATGTCGGCGTAGTTGCGATAGGTGGCGCACGGCGAATGGATCACGGCCATCTTCTCGCGCAGATCATCGGCGACATCGCAAATGGCGTACAGCTCGGCGTTGCGCGCCTTGCGGACGGCGTCGAAGTGGGCGATCTGCGAAATCGGGCCGCAGCCAAGAATGCCAAGGCGCAGGAGGCGGGGATCTTTTTTCATGTAATATTTCGGCGGCTATTGAACATTACCATACTTCTGAATCCATTTTGCTGGATCATCACCCAAATCTTCACCGGTCTTTGCCTTTAGATAAGCGATGATGTCTCTCACCGCTGATGCTCGTTCACGCTCGACCATCTTATCGAGTCGCGAGCCGGTTTCCTGCTTTGATCCAGAAGGATAATAATTGATTACATAACGAAGATTTTCCGCTGCGCCCACCGTATTGGATTTGAGGGCTTCGATACGCATCGACTCAAAGATTTCGGTCTGTTCGATCGCTAATGATACGTGAATCTTCAGCCAGCCATAATTTCCCAATAGTATTCCGTACAAAATAATAAGCAGAACCACAGCCACCTTCAAAGCCAGTAGCCATCGATTGTTCCCAAGAATCGTCACGCGGCTTCCTAGTGATATCTTTGCCGCAACGCTTCGCGCAGGGGTTTGAGCTGCTTTTGTTCCGCCAACGCGATGAGTGCGGGCAAATGTTCGGCCACCGGCAACCCGCGCAGCTCGCCGGAGCGATGCACCTCGAGCGCCTGCATCATGGCTTCCGCCCCCAGGCGAGCGTCGGGTTTGCCCGCGGCATTCTTGATGGAGTTGATCGCGGAACCGGCCAGGAACAAAACGCCTTCCGTGATGCCGCGCCGTTCGGCGTCGGCAAGGTTTAGCGAAATGTTCCCCTGATCGAGTGCACCGGCGCGGACGATCATGGTCGGCTTGATGCCGGGCAGCGGACACGACAGCACCGCTTCGCTGGCCGACCATTCCATGCCGTAAGGTTTGAGGAACGGCGTGCCACTCCGCACGGGCGCGGTCTGGCGAAAATCAATGCCGTCGAGGCGCGCCAGCAAGTCCACGACTTCGCGGAAGATGCTGCGCGTCTTCACGCCGATACCGGCGTTGTGTCCGTAGATGGTGGGTGGCGTGGCCAAATGTTTTGTGGCTTCGCGCACCATGCGCACCGTGCCGCCGGCAAAGCTTTCGCTGAACATCACCCCCGTCGCACCTGCGGCGAGCACGGCGTGGACGGTGTCGAGAATTTCATGCGGCGCACCGCTGATGTGCGGGGCGAAGATGAGTCCGAGGCCGCCGCGCTTTTCCTGCGCGCGCGCAATTCCGGCCACGGCCTGGCGCGTCCGCTCGGCGGCAGGCGAGTAATCGAGGTTCGGATAAAGGTTCTCGTCCTCCTTCACGAAACAAAAAAGCGGGCAGGCCGCGGTTTCCTCCACGAGCGCGCCGACTTGTTCGGGCGTGATGCCGGTGGTGGGCTTGAGGATCGTGCCGAAGGCGGGTTGGTCGGGTTTGAACCCGGTCCGTTGCCGCACGCCGCGCGGGCCGAAGGCGGGGCCGGGAAAGGTGCGCAGGACTTTTTCCGGGATGTTCAGTGCCACCAACCGCGCGTCCTGATTTTCATACACATCAAAAATAATCGCGCCGGCCACGGTGTGCAGGAGGTCGCAGGAATTCAGGTGGCCGTCGGGTTGCAGCAGCATTTTGAGCGGGAAAGCGACGTGGAGCAAACCGAGTCGACCGGTGGCGTCCCACGCATCCACGCCGACCATTTTGCCGGTGCATTGTTCGATCAGCGAGCCGGGCGGAATATCCTTGGTGCCGCTGGTGGCGTGGTAGCTGATTTCCTTGGCGGCGTGTTCGAGGCTCCAGCTGCGCAGCGCAAAAAAATAAGTGGCCACGACGGAATCCTCGCGCGTGGGCGCGGGTTTGGCGGCGAGGCGTTCGGTGACGAGGGCGCGGAGCTTCTCCTCGCGCGTGTCCCAATCGTGCCAGAGCAGGTTCAGGGCGGCGGTGTCAATGGCAGTCATGGCAATTAGAGTGGAGCAGGCTCATGGGGTGATGATTTGTATTTTTCCTGTCCCTGACAATTCAATTCAACCACGTCCCCGTCCTCCGTAGCATTACTGCGGAGGGCGGATGGACACAGATCAACACGGATATCTTTCTAGAGTTCCGTTTCACGGCACCCGCTGGGGACGTTTCCTCGTTTACCGTAACCTCGACGGGAAGTGTTTTCAGAACATGAATGCGATTCAGATTGTGCGGCCCGGTCCAAACGGTTTGCCGCCATGATCGTAATCTTGTCCAAATTCTACCTCTGACCGTATTTGTTGACCAACCAGCGCATCGCCGCCTCCTCGCCAAAGGTTGTAGAACGACTGTGGTAGCTGAGCCAATCCTGGTCGGTCATGGTTGCCCACAAAGGCCCCGCCTGCTTTCCAAGTTCTTGGATTCCGGTTCTTTGTTGAGTCAGTTGATTGATGCGGTCCTGGACGGTCTGGCCGTTGCTACCGAATGGGCTGCTGGGATCCATCGCTTCGAGTGCAGTTTTCTCGGTCCTGATGCCCACGAGTTGGCCGATCAACATATTTCCGGGTGATCCGTCGTTCCAGCGCCGGCCCAGATTCGCCATCAATTCCAAGGCAGCCTGCTGGGAAGCCACATCGCCCGCCTGCTGATAAGACTTGGACAACTCAATGATGCTCTGTCCAAGTTCTCGCATTTGCGCAAGATGCGGCATAAGCAATTGCGCGGTGGCCCATACTTTGGCCTCAGCCGCCGAGTACCCGGCCGCACGATAAGCTTCCTCATCCTCCAGAATGCGATCCAAAGAGTAATCCTGGAATTGCGGCTTCGTGGAAGTGGCGATGAGGTCCTGCACGGCTTGATCGGTCTGGCCGGCTTTGAAGTGGTCCTTCGCCGACAGGAAATTCGCCAGCGCGTTGTCCGGTGCTGATTGTTTGAAAGCGTCCAGCCACTGACGCCGGTCTTCTGGGGACGCGTCCTTTCTGAGCGCTGCTTCGAAACCCACCTGCGGATCATTTGGAAATTTTTGCATCGCCTCTTCCAACAGCGCCGAGTCGCCGCTGGTGCGAAACGCAGCCAGCAGACTGGCCGCGCTGCGCCGGTTCGCCTTGAGATAAGGCTCGATTTGCGCCGCAGTCAGTTTTGGCGGTGAGTTCGTGGCCCAGGCGTAGAGATTTGTGACCCGGATGGTTTCCGCTGGCGATGCCGTCGCCGGCTCGATGGACTGCATCGGCGGCGCGGGCAGGCGCGGGGCGCGCACGGCTTTCGCATGGGCCATTCTTTTGGACAGACTTTCGTTGTCGGCGTTGAGTTGAGTGATTTGCGCGCGCAATGTTTGGTTTTCCTGACGTACGCTGAACTGCGACTGGTATTGAATTACGAGCGTGGTCGCCGCGCCGACAACGACCAGAGCTGTCAGGCTGAGATGGAATTTTGTCGTAGCCATAATTTTGAAAGCCGTGAGAGTGGATCCCGTTCCCGCCGCTGCGCCCGCCAAGGCCGCAGTGGTAGCAACCAGCGCCAATCCAACTGGCGCGGCCGTGACTGCCTGAGTGGTGAGCGCGGTTCCCAATGCGGCAACGGACATGGTGACGCCACGCTGTTTGAGCATTGAATGCAATTTTTCCAACGCCCGGTTCACGCGCATCCGCGCCGCGTCTTCATTGCTTCCCAACGCGGCGCCCACCTCACGATAATCGCGCTGCTCGAAGAACCGGAGCAGGATCGCCGTGCGGTCCTCGCCGCCGAGCTGAGTGATCGCTTCGTCAAGAATTGGCGCCACCGTTCGCCACTCGGCCTGGGAGTTATCGTTCAGAGAGTTCATTTCCACAGCCTCGCGTTCGCGGGTTTGACGGCGGCGCTCGCCGCGAACGGCCTTGGTGGCCAGATGAAAAGTATGCTGATGCAACCAGCCGCCCAACATCACACCGCTGGAAAGCGCACGCCCCTTCCTCGCCAGATTGATGAAGACCGTCTGCGTCACATCTTCTGCCAACTGGGAGTCCCCGCCGACCATGCGCAGCGCCGTCGAATAGACAAAGTTGATGTAACGATCGACGAGTTCCCGGAAGGCGGCGTCCGAGCCGTTCATCGAGTATTCAGTGAGTAACTGTTGGCTGTCTTTCATCGCGTATTCACAAGTAAAGCCCCGCCTAAACCTAAAACCGAACAAAATATTTGTGAGATTCTGAATGCGATGGATCTCATCTGCGGACGGAGTTGCTTCCTGCGTCTGAAACCTGCCACGATATGCGCCGTTCAATCCTGCGGTTTGTGAGTTGGCCTCGGAGAGTGTCGCATCCAAGGAAATTGCCGGGAACACTTCGGCCATCCTGGTCATGGTGGTTGCACCCCGCGAATGGACTACCCACTCAAAGGAGTTTCAGTCCTTTTGAGGAGAGGGCCGGGATGAGTAGGTGCACACTTCGCAGTTCCGAATTCCCCTCACCCCAACCCTCACCCCAACCCTCTCCCCACTCGTTCCTCGGGGGCGAGGGAGTGGTGCGCGTTTCGCCGTCCTGGGTCCATGCGTGTGAATTCGTCTCTATTCGTGGTTACAGCCGTCCCGGCCCGGACTTATTTCAGCGGCCGCAGCTTGATGTTTTTATACCAGCACGGGCTGCCGTGATCCTGCAAGCCGATGTATCCCAGATGCGGATGATCCTTGTAGGCGACGTCGAACTTGTGCGGAGTGCCGTCGGGACGTTTGTTTGGCTCGGTGAATTTGGACAGGTCGATGGAATTCACCTTCTCGCCGTTCAACATGATCTCGAGGACCGAACCGTGGGAGGCAACCTCGATGTGATTCCACTCGCCGATGGGGCGCATCGCGTTGCGGGTGGGTTTCGAGAGATCGTAGAGCGCGCCCGTGTCCACGTAACCGGCGTTCAAGGTGTCATCGATGGCGATCTCGAGGCCATTGAAACCGACGTCCTTGCCGGGCCGCGGCGTGAGCGTACCGGTACGCACGAAGATACCGCTGTTGCAGTGCGGCGAGATTTTGAAATCCATCTGGAGATCAAAATTCTCCCATTGCTGCGTGTGGACCAACATGTAGTGCCCAGCGCGATGCGGGTTGAGCGTGCCGTCCACGACCGGCGTGCGTGGTGCGGTGCGGTCGCTGTTCATCCAACCATTCATGGTTTTGCCATCGAACAACAACTGCCAGCCGTCCCGGCGCTCGGCTTCGGTGAGCGTGTTGTCGGGCGCGGGCGTGAGCGTCTTCACGCGGACATTGCGGTAACGGACAAACTGCTGCGTGAAATCACCGCCGCCGTGGACCTGGAGCGCGATGCCGCCCGCGTCGGGATGCCGTTTTTCGGTTTCCTGCCAGTCGCAGAATTTCACGCCATTCGCCCAGGTGGTGATGTGCGGCGGATTGCCGACGATGCGGGCGCGCAATTCGTTCCATTGACCGTGCCGCCAGAATTTCGGCCAATCGTCGGGCCGCACGGGAAGCGACGGAGCGAACGGCCCGATGACTTCTTTGATCTCGTTGGGTGAATTGAGAAATTTGAAACTGTAAACGTCCGGCTTGCCGCCGATGCCTTCGCCGTACACTCCCATGAGATTTCCGTTGGCGTGGTAATCGATCATGGCCTGCCATGCCTTTCCATCCTCGGTGCTGCGGAGGAAGAGGCCGCTGTCCGGGCCGAAGTCGTTGTTCATTTCCAGGGCGACCTCGAAATCACCAAACGGCTCGTCGGTGATGATGATGCCGCCGTTGCCGGGAATGTCTTGGGAACCAATCATGGTGCCGTTCTCGACCACCCAGCGGCCGCCCGATTGATGTTTGCTGGCACCGCTGTGTCCGGTCTTCGCGCTGACGTGCCAACCCGTCAGGTTTTGTCCTGCGAAGAGCGCGCGCCAGCCTTCGGCTTTTTCCTTCGCCGTGAGTTCATTTTCTGCGGCGGGGAGCATCGTGGCCACGGCCAGCAGGAGAGCGAGAGAAAGTGTTTTCATCCGACCACCACCTTTTCCTTTTGCGCGTCCCACAGGAACGTTTTGTTTTGGCGGTAGGATTCCACGGCCATTTTGATGGTGACCATGGTGGCCGCGCCGAGTTCCGCGTTGCAATGGAGCGTGCCGTTGCCGCGCAAGACGTCGATGAAATTGCCTTCCAAATCGCGCCGCGCCACGACCGGGATGCGGAGTTCCTCCTTGCCGTCATTCTTCGCCTTGAACTCTTCGGCGTAGGGGCCGTTGAATTTCAGATAGGGTTCCCCGCCCAGTTCCATCGTGCCGAGTTTGCCGTAAACGCGGTCGGGAAAACCGGCGTCATTGGTGAGCGTGCTGATCAGGAACATCGACCATTCGCTGGGAAAACTGGCCGTCAACATGAAGGTGTCCGGGATGTCGCGACCGTCCTTTTCGATGTAGAGGCCGCCGTTGGCATTGACGCGATGGGGGTATTCGCCGTTCGCACCGGCGATGGCGATAAGGAGCGGCGCGAGTTTGTGGTAGAGCAGGTCGGTCGCCACGCCGCCGTTGTAGGGCCAGTATTTGCGGAAGCGGAAAAAGTGCTCCGCGTTCCACGCGATCTTCGGCGCCAGCCCCCATTTGTGTCCAAGCCACATGTCCCAATCGATGTAATCCTCGCCGCCTTTGTCCGGGCCTGCCGTGGGATCGATTTTCTGATGTTCATTGAAGAGGCAGATTTTCGCGTTGCGGTTGTACGCCCCGTGCGCCCACGTCACCTTGCCAATGCGCCCCGCCTGGATGGCTGCGCGTGCCTGCCAGTAGGAATCGCTCGCGGTGCCGTTGGGGCCGACTTGCAAAATTTTCTTGCTACTCCGCACGGCGTTGCGCAGTTCCAACGCCTGCGCCACGGTGTGCGTCATCGGCTTTTCCACATAGACGTGTTTACCGGCCGCCATGGCGTCGATGGAAATCTTCGCGTGCCAATGATCCGGCGTGGCGATGAGGACCGCGTCCACGTCTTTTCGTTCGAGCAATTTTCGGTAATCGAGATAGCCCTCGCCTTGGCAGATGCCTTTGGCCCGCGTGAGACGGCGTTGATACACATCCGAAACCGCGAGCACCTTGATATTGTCCGCCTCGCCGCGTTTGACGAGGCTGTTCAAATGGTTGGTGCCCATGCCGCCGCAGCCGATGACGCCGAAATGAATGCGGTCATTCGCGCCGATAGCGGAGGCGGGCGTGAGGCCGCCGAGGGCCAGGAGGCTGGTCGCGCCGACGGTGGTTTTCACAAAGTCACGGCGGGATATTTTGAGTGTGTTCATAAACGTAAAGCGCGAACGGAATAGGGACTCGTTGAATTCAATTGGAACTCCGTGATCTTTGTCCGTCGCGAATCGAAGTCAATCGAAAAGCCGCGAGCAGTTTGTGGAGAGCGATAGAATCCTTGCGCTTGTCGCCGCCACCAGCTTGCTCTAGCCTCCGGCCATGCCGCTTTCGTGGAACGAAATCCGCCACAACGCCATCCGCTTCGCCAAGGAATGGGCGGGTGAGACGCGCGAAGAAGCCGAAGGCAAATCGTTCTGGGACGAATTCTTCAGCGTCTTCGGCCTGCGCCGCCGCACCGTGGCCAGCTTTGAAGAGCCGGTCAAAAACATCCGCGGCCAATACAGCTTCATTGACCTCTTCTGGCCCGGCGTGCTGCTCGTCGAACACAAGAGCTTCGGCAAGGACCTCGGCAAAGCCGAGTCCCAAGCCTTCCGCTACATCCAGGACCTCGCCCGCGAAGGCCGCGACAAGGAAAGCCCGCGCTACGTCATCGTCTCCGACTTCGCCCGCATTGCGCTGCACAATCTCGATGACGACACCAGCGTCACCTTCCCGCTCGCGGATTTTCACCGGCACATCCATGCCTTCGCCTTCATCCCCGGCTACCAGCAGCACAAGTTCGAGGAACAAGACCCCATCAACCTCGAAGCCGTCGCGATCATGGGCAACCTCCACGACGCCCTCGAAACCGGCGGCTACACCGGCCACCATCTCGAACGCTTTCTCGTCCGCATCCTGTTCTGCCTCTTCGCCGAGGACACCGGCATTTTCGAACGCGAGGAATTTCGCCTCTACCTCCAGAACCGCACCGCCGCCGACGGCTCGGACCTCGGCCTCCACCTCGCGCGCCTCTTTGACGTGCTCAACACCCACGCCGACCAGCGCCAGAAAAATCTCGACGAAACCCTCGCCTCCTTCAAATACGTCAACGGCGACCTCTTCTCCGAGCACCTCGGCTTTGCGGACTTCAACCGCGACATGCGCAACGCGCTGCTCGCCTGCACCGCGTTCGACTGGTCGCGCATCTCGCCCGCCATTTTCGGCTCGCTCTTTCAAGCCGTCATGCAGCCCCGGGAACGCCGGCAGATTGGCGGCCACTACACCAGCGAGCGCGACATCCTCAAAGTCATCCGCGCCCTGTTCCTAGACGAACTGTGGGCGGAATTTCAATCCATCACAGGTAGGGCTGCGCTGCCGCGCGGCCCTGAATCCTCTGTTCGTGGTGAAGGCGCGGACGAAAAGATGGGGCGGCGCAGCAACTCCGCCCTACCAGAAGGATGGCGCGCTCCATTGAAGGGCGCGCGTCGCGAACAACTCCAACGCTTCCACCAAAAGCTCGCGCGCCTCCGCTTCCTCGACCCCGCCTGCGGCTGCGGCAACTTCCTCGTCATCACCTACCGCGAGTTGCGCCTGCTGGAAATCGCAGTGCTCAAGGCGCTCTACGGCGACACGCAGCAGGAACTGGACATCCAAAACCTCTCGCTTGTGGACGTGGACCAATTCTACGGCATTGAAATCAGCGAATGGCCCGCGCGCATTGCCGAAGTGGCGATGTGGCTGATGGACCACCAGATGAACCTCCGGCTCTCCGAAGCCTTCGGCCAATACTTCGTGCGCCTGCCGCTCAAGAAATCCCCGCACATCCGCTGCGGCAACGCGCTCCGGCTCGATTGGAAACAAGTCCTCCCGCCCGGCGAATGTAGCTACGTCCTCGGCAACCCGCCGTTCATCGGAAAGCAATTCATGACCGATGAGCAGAATCAGGAGATGTCGAGCGTCTGCGGCGACGTGAAAGGTCACGGTTTACTCGACTACGTCACGGCCTGGTATTTCAAAGCGGCGGAATACATCCAAGGCACGCGTATCATTGTCGGGTTCGTCTCTACCAATTCCATCAGCCAAGGCGAACAAGTCGGGGTCTTGTGGAGCGCCTTATTTGCGCGTGGAATCAAGATTCACTTCGGTCATCGGACTTTTGCCTGGGAGAGCGAAGCTCGCGGCAAAGCCCACGTCCACGTCATTATCATCGGCTTCGCCGCGTTCGACACGAATACCAAGCGCATCTACGATTATGAGGCGGTGGCTGACGTTTCAGCCAAAAAGATCGCGCCAGGAAAGCCAACAGAAACAATCGTTTCAGTGAGTGAAACGACGAACATAAGTCCCTACCTCGTTGCCGGCCCGGACGTTTGCATCACCGCTCGAACCAAGCCGCTGTGTTCCGTGCCCGAGATCGTTTTTGGTAGCATGCCGAACGACGGTGGTTATCTATTGTTTTCAAAGTTCTCCAAAGAATTATTTCTAAAGAAACAACCGGAAGCCGCCAAGTTCTTGCGCCGGTTTGTAGGCGCGGAAGAATTTCTCAATGGCACGGAGCGTTGGTGTCTTTGGCTGCACGGTGAGAGTCCGGGCGAGTTTCGGCCAATGCACGCAGTCATGGACTGCATCAAAGCTGTGGAAATTCACCGCGGGAACAGCACGCGGGAAACAACGAAGAAACTCGTAACTGCAGCCGCTTACTTTGGGGAAATCCGCCAACCGGATGTTCCCTACTTGCTCATCCCATCGGTCTCCAGCGAACGCCGCCGCTACATCCCGATTGGCTTCATGCGCCCGGACATCATTGCCAGCAATCTCGTTCTGCTTGTTCCGGGCGCGAAACTTTACCATTTCGGCGTGCTGTCCTCGATGATGCACATGGCTTGGGTGCGCCAAGTTTGCGGACGATTGAAGTCCGATTACCGCTACTCAAACAAAATCGTCTATAACAACTACCCTTGGCCCGAACTCGTTAGTGAAGGCCACCGCATCCGGGTGGAAGAAATGTCCCAACACATTCTCGACCTCCGTATTAAGTTGGGTGATGGTCGCGCGGGTTTTCTTCGAGTCAGAAAGAAGGATCACCCATCGGCCTCGCTCGCCGATTTATATGACAGTCAAAGCATGCCGTTAGAATTACGGAAGGCACATTCAGAATTAGACCGCGCGGTTGACCGTTGCTACCGCCCGCAACCCTTCGAGAGCGAACGTCACCGCGTGGAATTCCTGTTCGCCCGCTACGAAAAACTCACCGCCCCGCTCCTCGCTGCCAGCAAACCCAAACGCGCGGCTCGCAAGAAATCATTGTACGCGGAGAAACCGTCCGCTCCATCACACTCCAGCCTTACGCCTGAACAAGCCCGAGCGGATGCAGCACACTTTTATTCGGCCAAAGAGGAGCCGCCACCGTATCAAGCCGGAGGAGACGTTTAGCCGCAATAAGCGGGCGGAAGAATTTGATCCCGTCACAACCAACCGTGACCGGAAGCCCGCGAAGGACAAACAGCGGACCGCCGTGGAACGCGCTACAGTTGACGCTTCGCGCACAGTCGCGCTCCGCAAATTTCCAAATCAGAATACTGCCTGCCACAAGCCATCTTGACACACGGGCAAGGTTCGCGGGAAGCTCGCGGCACTTTCCTATGAACGCTCGTTCTTCGTACCGACTGGCTTTGCTGATTGCAGTCATTTTTGCATCAGCAACCTGGACCAAAGCCGCACCCTCGCCGACCCGCCCCGTTGGTGTCGCCAAGGTGGACATCACGCCGGACTATCCCGTGCGCCTCAGCGGCTACGGCTCCCGCCGGCTGGAATCGGAGGGGATCGAACAACGCATCTGGGCAAAGGCACTGGCGTTCGGCAGCGACACCGAAGGCACGGCCGTGTTGATCACGGTGGACAACTGCGGCGTGTCCGGTGAAATCCGCGAGGAGGTGGCGCGGCGACTGGCCCGGAAGGCCCGCTTGAAAAACGAACGGCTGGCGATCGGCTCGTCGCATACCCACTCCGCGCCGTGTTTGAAGGGGATTTTGCCGAACCTTTTCAGCCAGGACATCCCGCCGGAGCATCAGGAAAAAATTGACCGTTACACGAAGGAACTGACCGACAAGCTCGAACAAGTTGCGCTGGCGGCCCTGGCGGATCGTCGTCCGGGACGGCTGGCGTGGACGCAAGGCAAAGTCGCCTTCGCCGCAAATCGCCGCACCCCGGGTGGCCCGGTCGATCACGATTTGCCGATGCTTTGCGTCACCGATCCCGCCGGCCGGATCCGCGCGATGCTGGTGAACTACGCCTGCCATTGCACCACGGTCGGTTTCAATAAAATCTGCGGCGACTGGGCGGGCTACGCCCAGGAGGCCATCGAGCGGGATCATCCCGGCGCGATTGCCCTGGTGGCGATTGGCTGCGGCGCGGACGCGAATCCCGCCCCGCGCAACACGTATGAAAACGCGCGTCAGCATGGCGAAGCCATCGCGACTGAAATCAAACGCCTCCTGGCGCAGCCGCTGACGCCGCTGGTCGGAACAATATCCTGCCGCACGCAACGCATTGAGCTGCCGTTCGACACCCTGCCCACGCGCGCCGAATGGGAGGAGAAAGCGCGCGACAAGAGCGCGCCCATTGCCTACCACGCCAAGGGAAATCTCGCCAAGCTGGACCGCGGCGAAACGATTCCCGCCGAGTTGCCGTATCTGGTCCAGGCCTGGAATTTGGGCGACGACCTCGCGCTGGTTTTCCTGCCCGGTGAAGTCGTGGTGGATTATGCGCTGCGGCTGAAGCGCGAATTTGATCCGGCGCGGATTTGGGTGAACGCCTACGCGAACGATGTGCCGTGTTACATTCCCTCCCGCCGCATTCTCAAGGAAGGCGGCTACGAAGGCGGCGGGGCGATGGTTTATTATGATCGACCGACCCGTTTCGCCCCGGCGGTGGAGGATTTGATCATCGGCACCGTGCATAATTTATTGCCGAAACAGTTTTTGGCTAAAGTCGGCCAGACGGATTTCCCGCCGCCGCTGTCACCGCAGGAATCGCTCGCCGCCCTGCGCACCAAACCGGAATTCACCATTGAACTCGCCGCCGCCGAGCCGTTGGTGGTCGATCCCGTGGCCATCGACTGGGGCGCGGACGGCAAACTGTGGGTCGTTGAAATGCGCGATTATCCCACCGGCATGGACGGGAACTGGAAGCCCGGCGGACGCGTCAAGTTTCTCACCGCCTCGCGCGGGGACGGCAAGTACGACCGCGCCACGGTGTTTCTCGACAACCTCCCCTTCCCCACCGGCGTCATGGCGTGGCACAAAGGCGTGTTGATCTGCGCCGCGCCGGATATTCTTTATGCCGAGGACACCGACGGCGACGGGAAGGCGGACGTGGTGAAAAAAATGTTCACCGGCTTTTTCACGGACAATTACCAGGCCCGCGTGAACAGCCTGAGCCTGGGTTTGGACGGCTGGGTTTATGGCGCGAATGGATTGCTCGGCGGGATCATTCACGGCGCGGCCGGTGGTAAAGAGGTAAACATTCGAGGCCAGGATTTTCGGATGAACCCCGACACCGGCGCGTTCGAGGCGGCGGCGGGCCTCACGCAGCAAGGGCGCGTGCGCGATGATTGGGGCAACTGGTTTGGCTGCGATAACAGCACCTTGATCCGTCACTACCCGTTGCCGGATCATTATGTCCGCCGCAACCCGCATGTCACCGCGCCCAGTCCCAGTGTGTTTGTCCCGGGCGACGCCGATCCCAATCAGTTGTTCCCAGCCAGCCGCACATTGACGCGCTATAATAATCCGGACAGCGCCAACCGCACTACGTCAGCGTGCGGCCTTGGCCTCTATCGAGATGATTTGCTCGGCGGAGAATTTTGCGGCAACGCGTTCATCTGCGAACCGGTTCACAATCTCGTGCACCGACTGAAACTGGAACCGCGCGGCGTTACCTTCACCGGCCTCAAGCCCGCCGACGAATTGCGGAGCGAGTTTCTTTCCTCGCAGGACAATTGGTTTCGCCCCGTGCAAGTCCGCACCGGCCCCGATGGCGCGCTGTGGGTCGTCGATATGTATCGCTACCTGATCGAGCATCCGCGCTGGATTGCGGCGGATCAACTCGCGAAGATCGACGTTCGCGCCGGTGAAGACAAAGGGCGGATTTACCGAATCTTTCCGCGCGGGAAAAAGCTGCGCGCGATCCGTGATTTGACGAAACTCGGCACACTGGAGCTGGCGAACGCGCTTGAGTCGCCCAATGGAACCGAGCGCGACCGCGTGCAACTGGAATTGCTCCACCGCCAGGATCACGCCGCCGCCAAACCACTGGCGGAACTGGCGGCAAAGAGCGCGCGCCCCCAAGTCCGCGTGCAGGCCCTGAGCGCGCTGGACGGTTTACATTCGCTGCAACCGAAGTTGCTTCAGCAAGCGTTGGTGGATGTCGAACCCTTGGTGCGGCAGCAAGCCGTCCGGCTGAGCGAGCGTTACGCGGCAGACTCTTCGGCCCTCGCCACCGCTGTGATCGACCTTGCGCAGGAACCGGATCCGCGCGTCCGTTACCAACTCGCGTTGAGTCTCGGCGAGAGCAATGTCCGCGAGGCTGGGCAGGCTTTGGGAACACTGGCGAAATCCGGATTGCAGGATCCCTGGCTCCGCGCCGCGGTATTGAATTCCGCACCGAAACACAGCGGGGAAATCCTGGCCAGTCTATCCATGCTGCCGGAAAATACCCCGGGACTCGGCGAGTGGATGAACCTGCTGATCGCCACCGTCGCCGGTGCCAATGACGAATCCGCATTCACCAAAGTGTTCGTTGCCGCGCTGCCGGTGCTGGGCACTGAATCCGCCCACTGGCAATTATCCACTCTGGCAAGCGTATTGGATGCGTTGGAGCGTCAACAGCTTGCTCTGCCGGGTTACCTGGCCAGTCACGCCGAGTTGCGCGAATTCCAACCGCGCCTCCAGC
Source organism: Limisphaerales bacterium (assembly GCA_046593035.1). Classification (GTDB taxonomy): domain Bacteria; phylum Verrucomicrobiota; class Verrucomicrobiia; order Limisphaerales; family JAYTXL01; genus JAYTXL01. The sequence continues at coordinate 20,752 of JBKJSC010000076.1, forward strand.
AGGTCTTCGCTGACGCGCGCAAGCTGGCGAGCCGGGAGACCGCCGCCGAAACCACGCGTGAGGCGGCCATCCGTTTACTGGGGCGCGGAACGGATCAACAACTGGAAGACCTCCGCGAGTTGGCCGCGCTATTGAATTCAACGGCCTCAGTCCGTTTGCGCAACGCGACCTTGGCCAGTCTCCGCCGCAACCCCAGCCCGGAAATATCCGCGTTGCTGCTGGTCGGCTGGAAACTGTATTCGCCCTCTTTGCGCGGTGAAGTTTTGAGTTTGTTGCTGAGTCGGGAGCAATGGATCAGCCGGTTACTTTCAGAAATCAAGCAAGGCGCGGTGCAAGGCAGTGAAGTTCCCCTCGCCGCTCGCCAGCGCCTGCGGCAACACGCGAATGCCGAAATTCGCCAGCAGGCGTCGGCGTTGTTTTCCACCGGTGACACTGGGGGACGCGCCGAGGTGTTGCGAACATTCCAGGGCGCGCTGGCCTTGAAGGGTGATGCGGTGAAAGGCGCGGAGATGTTCGCCCACTTTTGCGCGACTTGCCACGCCTTTCGCGGCCAGGGATTCGACGTGGGGCCAAATCTCGCCGCACTGCGCGACAAGGACGGCGAGTATTGGTTAAAAAATATTCTCGATCCCAACGCGGTGATCGAACCGAGGTTTATCAGCTACCTGATCGAAACCAAAGATGGCCGCTCGCTTTCCGGCGTGGTCAGCACGGAGACATCCACCGGCTTGACCCTCACGCAAGCCGGCGGGGTGACGGAGAAAATCCTCCGGCGAGACATTGCGGAAATTCGCGCATCAGAACTGTCGCTCATGCCGGAGGGCTTGGAACAAAATCTGTCTCCGGCGCAATTCTCCGATCTGCTGGCGTACGTAAAATCCGGGCCGGCGGAATTCGGCAGCGCGACCGCGGAGCAGGCGGCGCGCGCGCGCCAGCAGTTTCTCGCCAACGGCAACAGCGGCGTGGGAAAAATCATTGCAGCGTCCGAACGGCTGGCGTATCCAAGCTGGCTGGGCGTCTTGCCCATGCCGCATTGCCGGCAGACCGACGGGCAGTCGAAGCTCATTTGGCAAACACCCGCCCTGCCCGCCGCGCTGCGCCCGGAATCGGTGCAACAATTCCGGTTGCCTGCCGCCATGGGCTTCGTTTCGCAGCCAGCGGGAAAGTTTCAATTCAAGTTGAACGGCAAGCTCGCGCTCGACTTCAGCGTGACGAGGAACGATCAATCGTGGCAGAGCGCGGACGGCACCGTGCGCCTGAATTACACGGTGATGCAAAACAACGGCGAGGACAGCAATGGTGTGCTGACTATCGAAGTCAGCGCCGCGCGCCTGGAACCAGGAAGGCCGGCGACGTTTGAAGTGACCGGCTCGGCGTCAGGCAGCCAGCGGTGGTTTGGAATTTATCTGCTCTCCGAAAATTGACCTCTGCGTCAGGCCGCCTTCACCCGGATCAGCCGGACGCGATACCCACCCACAAGCAGCGCAAACCCGGCGGCACAAAAATAAAATCCGTAATGATCGTGAACCGGGATCAGCATTGCCTCCAGGAAAATGTCAGCGATGACCAGGGCGTGAAAAAAGACATCCCAGCGATTTAGAAAATATTTTCGTTTCACCACCAGACCGGCCGCCAGCAGTAGAGCGACAGCCACACCACTGAGGACAATCGCTTCGCGGCTCACCACCATCCAAAGGTGAAAGACGGCGAGATAGACCACACCAAGCGTAAGACTGAATGACCACTGTTGGCGCATCGAGAAAAATTGAAAGATTAACGGCGTATGAAGGCGCGATACGGGTCGAGCGCCATGCCTTTGATTAGTTTTCGCCGGGGCAACACGAGGTCGAGTCGTTGAATTCGGTTCATAAAAATTGCGCCGTTCACTTCTGTCGCTGTTTCCGCATAATAGCCCGGCGGCTTCAAAATGGAAGCTCCGGTTTCGGTGAATAAGTTACTGCAAATATATCTCGAAACCACGACGACGGTTGTTAGGCTTCCAGCATGACCGGAATGCTTACATGCGTGTCCATCTTCGCCGGAATGGAAGACGACGCTCTGGGCATTCTGCTTTCCCAAGCCGAAAAATCCGAGGCGCCGTCCGGTCACGTCATCGTCCGCGAGGGCGACATGGGCAACCGCTTGTTCCTCATCGAAGCGGGCATGGTGCGCGTGTGCAAGCACTATGAGGAGCCGGAAGAGGTGGAGTTCGCGGTCTTGTCCGACGGCGAATTTTTCGGCGAGATGTGCATTCTCGAAACCCTGCCGCGCTCCGCCACCGTGCAGGCACTGACCGACACCACGCTCTTCAGTATTTCCTCGATGGCGTTCCTCGATCTTTACGAGACGATGCCCAAGCAATACGGCATTCTTCTCCTGAACATCGGCCGCGACCTCTCCCGCCGCATCCGGCATCTCGACGAAATTTTTGCCGCCCGGCATGGGTAACAGCCCGTTTAAGAACTCCCTTCATTGTAGGAGACGAGGTGACGAGTCGCTAATACCGGAACGATTCGGTTGGTCCGGGGAGCGCGGGCGTCCCGCCCGCAGTTTTCTGCGTCCCGTTGAAAACTTCCCGGCGGCGTGTTGGGACACTGTCGGATGCGTGTGGCTGCGCCGCGCACCCGTCGGCGGGACGCCGACGGGTGCGACCGGGACGGTCGCGCTCCCCCATTTCAACTGCCTGGTTCCGGGTAATTGCCCCGTTTTTGGAATTGCCAGCCAGAGACTCCTCACGTCGTTTCCTACTCTTTTATCGGGCTGCTCACGGTCAACGGCCCGTCAAATAGGGTCAGGCTGATCACCTCCGTTTTCGCGACATGCGGCCCGTGCGTTACACCCTTCGGGGCGAAGAAGAATGCGCCCGTCGTGTACGTCACGCCCGACTCCTCCCACTCGCCGGACAGGACGTAAGCCGACTCGTTGGCGAGCGGATGCGTATGCGCCGGGATCGTGACGCCCGCGTGAAACTTGCGCAGCACCGTCACGCCGCCGGTCACGTCATTCTTGTGGAGCACCATCAACTCGACGCCCGCGTACGGGCCGGGCATCCACGACTTGTCTTTCGCCAGGGCAGTGTAGGGAAACATGGCTTCATGCAACGCCAACACGGGGAAAATGCAAGCGTGCAATGCGCCGAAAGAAGTGCGCCAACGACCAAGAACTGAGCCACGCCGCCTGCGACTCACGCCAACCAGAGATCCGAAGCGTGAACGGACAGGCGTAATCGGCGTTGGATCTAGTGATGTGTTAGGCCACGGTCTTCTCCAAAAAGCCCCATGCCTTGCTCTCGAATCCATAATGGCGTCCTAATCTTTCAAGTCTCTCATAATTTGCGCGCGACAACGGAATATCCCACTCAAAAATGTTCTGACAAATACTCACAGCCATCCCACAGGAAGTTGAGAAAAATGCTGGAAGGTCCTGTGTAACCCTGCCACACGGCAGGGGATGAATAACAACAAAACCGTTCCAGCGCCTGCAAAACTGAATCTGCTGCGGCAGATTTACAACTTCATTCCCGAGTTTCTCGTCGCCCGGATCGCTCGGGAAACCGGAGCCGATAAGAAATCCAGAACCTTTAGTCCGTGGAGCCATGTCGTCACGCTGTTATACGCGCAGCTGACGCATAGCATTGGACTCAACGACGTGTGTGATGCCCTGCGACTGCATTCGGGTCCGCTTTCGAGCATCCGCGGAGCCACGCCACCCAGTCGCAACGCCCTCTCGCATGCGGACAAGGTGCGCCCGGCCGAGATGGCCGAAAAGCTCTTTTGGGCCGTCTTCAAACATTTGAGCGACTTGTCGCCGCGCTTTATCAGCGGTTCGGCCGGCAAGCGTTTTGCGCGCAAGTTTAAGCGGACGATCCATCTGGTGGATTCGACCACCATCCCGTTGATCGCCTCGTGTATGGACTGGGCCAAGCACCGGCGGCGCAAAGCAGCGGCCAAGTGTCATCTGCGGCTGGATCTGCAGAGTTTCCTGCCGCGCTTTGCCCTCGTCGATACCGCCCGGCACAACGACGCCAAACGCGCCCGCGAGCTGTGCGCGGGGATCCAGGCCGGTGAAATCGTCATATTTGACAAGGCTTACATCGACTTCAGTCACTTGGCTGATTTATCGATGCGGGAAGTTTTCTGGGTGACCCGGGCCAAGGAGAATCTGAAGTTCAAGGTCTCCCGGCGTTACCAGCAGGGAGCCGTGGGCAACATTCTTCGCGACGATTTAATCCAGCTGCAAACGCCCGCTTCGCGCCAGGATTATCCGGTCGTGCTGCGGCGGGTCGTGGCGCTGGTGATGGTCGATGGCCAGGAAGTGGAGATGGTGTTCTTGACCAACAATCTGGAGTGGAGCGCCGCCAGCATCGTCGAATTGTACCGGTGCCGCTGGCAGATCGAGGTCTTCTTCAAGCAGATCAAGCAGACTCTGCAACTGGCCGATTTCCTCGGGACCAGTGCCAACGCCGTCCGCTGGCAACTGTGGACGGCGCTCTTGACCTACTTGCTGTTGCGTTATGTCGCATTCCTCTCGGCTTGGAGTCACAGTTTCAGTCGCCTCTTCACCCTCCTGCGCTCGGCGTTGTGGAAAAAATGGGATTTGCTCGGGCTGCTGCGCCTCTATGGGACAGCCGGGGGTCAGTTCCGTTATCTCGCCGGTCCGCAGCACGCCTATCTTTCAGGAATGGGATAGGACCAGGGGACAGCCGTCGGTCACTGGGCAAAAAAACCAAAAGCCGCATGTAAGCCAACTAAGAAAACTCCCAACGTTCTTTTATTGATTAGCCCTCAGATATCGAGGGAAAGCTACGCTTTTGCCTCATGCTTATCCCGCTGTGGGATGGCTGTG
>JBKJSC010000078.1:0-13659 GCA_046593035.1 Limisphaerales bacterium
GCAGATTCAGTTTTGCAGGCGCTGGAACGGTTTTGTTGTTATTCATCCCCTGCCGTGTGGCAGGGTTACACAGGACCTTCCAGCATTTTTCTCAACTTCCTGTGGGATGGCTGTGAAAGTTGATAGAGGTTATCACGGCGATGATTCCAACGCCATTTGGATTCTTTGAGGTGCTGATAAAACTTGCCGGTGCGGACAAAGTCGATGACGCCAGCGGGCAGGGACGCGTGCTTTATCCGGGCGAAGCGGGCTACGACACTGGCCACACGCCGACTGCCCGATTGGTCGGCAGCGGCTTGAAAGCCGACGAAGGAGTTGGCCGTGAGTTTACCACCGACCGACTGGATGCGGATATTGTTTTCGCAGTCGGTTTGCACGACATCGAAAAGGTGGAAGAGAAGTAAGCCGCCGTCCGTTTTGGGCAATCGGCTGAATTAAATCATCCCGGCATTTTTCAAATTGCCCGCCCGTCAAAGGGGTTTTGTCCTTTCTCGCACCGGGTTCTTGGGTGATGCGACAGCGATCATGGCGCGCTTCCTCGCCGGCATTGCGGTAAATTTGCCTTGAACGCTCCCGACTCTCGGACGATAAAGGATTGAATACCCGTGGCGAAATTATCATCAGTTTAACATGGTCGGCATCATTTCCCATGCCTCCGCGCGTCCCGCTTCGTTACGAGCGGTCTGGTGTGGCGTTGTGGCTCTCGCCATCGGGGGCGTCCCCGCGTCGGCAGCAGAGAATTCCACAAAAGGCCCGCTGACCTTCGAGAAAGACATTCGGCCGATTCTTAAAGCCAACTGTTTTCAGTGCCACGGTGAAGGCGAGAAGCTAAAGGGCGGATTGGATTTGCGTTTGCGCCGTTTGATCGCGAAGGGCGGTGATTCTGGCGTGGCACTTGTCCCCGGCAAGCCAGATAAGAGTTTGCTCTACCAGCAGGTTCACAAGGGGGAAATGCCCAAGAGCGAGAAGAAACTTTCCAAGGAGCAAGTCGCGTTGATCGGTCGCTGGATTGCCGCCGGTGCCAGGACGACCCACGAAGAGCCAAACGAAATCGGCACCGGCTTCCAGTTCACTGAGGAGGAAAAAAACTTCTGGTCGTTCCAGCCAATCCAACATCCCGTCGTGCCCGAGGCCAAAACTTCCGACCGTGTCCGCACGCCGGTGGACGCGTTGCTGCTGGCGAAGTTGAAACCAAAGGGACTCGCCTTCTCCCTCGACGCGGATAAACGGACGCTCCTGCGCCGGGCTTATTTTGATTTGACCGGCCTGCCGCCCACGCCGGAGGAAACGGAACGCTTTCTCGCCGACACCTCGACGGACGCCTATGAAAAATTGATCGACCGCCTGCTTTCCTCACCGCGCTACGGCGAACGTTGGGGCCGTCACTGGCTCGATGTGGCAGGCTACGCCGATTCCGACGGCTACGCCTCCGAAGACACCGTGCGCCAGCACTCGTACAAGTATCGCGACTACGTGATCCGCTCGCTCAACGCGGACAAGCCGTTCGATCAATTCATCCAGGAGCAACTGGCCGGCGATGAAATGGTCAAGTCGCCGTACAAAAATCTTTCGCCCGACGACATTGAAAAGCTCGTGGCCACAGGTTTTCTCCGCAACGCACCCGATGGAACGGCCTCCGGTGAAGTGGATCAAAACCTCGCCCGTAACCAGGTTCTCGCTGACACCATCAAAATCGCCACCACCTCGCTGCTCGGTCTGACCGTGGGTTGCGCGCAATGCCACGACCATCGGTATGATCCGATTCCCCAGGCAGATTATTACCGGCTGCGGGCGGTTTTCGAGCCGGCCTACGATTGGAAGAATTGGCGCAATCCGCAAGGTCGGCTCATCACGCTCTACACCGATGCGGACCGAGCGAAGGCGGTGCAAATCGAGATCGAAGCCGCGAAACACGATCAGGACCGCGCCAAGCGGGTGCAGGAATTGATCGAGAAGACTTTGGAAAAGGAACTGGCCAAATTGCCTGCTGAAATTCGCGAACCCATTCGCACGGCACGCAAAACTGAAATCGCGAATCGCACGCCGGAGCAGAAACAATTGCTCAAGGAACATCCCAGCGTGAACGTCGATGCCGGGTCGCTCTACCTGTATGAGCCGACGGCGATGGACGAACTCAAGAAATTCGAGGACAAGGCAGCCGCCGTTCGCGCCACCAAACCGCCGGAGGATTTTGTCCGCGCGTTGACCGAAATTTCCGGCACGGTGCCGGTCACGTACCTGTTCAACCGAGGCGATCATGCGCAGCCGAAGCAGCCGCTCGCGCCGGGTGGGTTGACCATTCTGGCCTCGTTGCAGCGCGGCGAATTGCCCGCCAAAGACCCGTCACTGCCCACCACCGGGCGCCGGCTCGCATTCGCGCGAATGCTGACCGATGGGGCGAATCCATTGACGGCGCGCGTATTGGTGAATCGCGTCTGGCTGCATCATTTCGGTCAGGGCATCGTCGGCACGCCGGGCGATTTTGGCGCGCTGGGCGAGCGGCCCACGCACCCGGAGTTGCTCGATTGGCTGGCCAGCGATTTCATGGCGGGCGGCTGGCAGCTTAAGCGACTGCATAAATTGATCATGAATTCGACTGCGTACCGGCAGTCGTCCAAACGCAGTCCGAAGCTGGACAAGCTTGATCCCGACAACCGGCTCTATGCGCGCATGTCCGTCCGGCGGCTGGACGCGGAAGTGATTCGCGACGCGATTCTCGCAGTCAGCGGCAAGCTCAACCCCCAACTGTTCGGAGAGCCAGTGCCGGTGAAGGAGGATGAGGTGGGGCAGATCGTTGTCGGCATCGAGAAAAAGGATGGCAACCTGGTGCAGGTCGATGACATTCCCCTGCACGGGCAGGAATTTCGACGCAGCATTTATGTGCAGGTGCGCCGCAGCCGTCCACTGGCGGTGCTGGACATGTTTGACGAGCCGCCGATGGATCCCAATTGCGACCTCCGTAAAGCCTCCACCGTCACCCCGCAGGCGTTGATCCTGATGAACAGCCGCTTCGCCATGGAATTCGCGAACTACTTTTCCGCCCGGGTACTGAACGAATCCGGTGGCGACGCACCGAAGCAAATTGCCCATGCCTGGCGGCTGGCGTTCAACAAGGAACCTTCCGCTGAGGAGCTGAAACGCGCGCAGTTGTTTCTCGCGGAACAGACCGAGCAACTCAAAGCGAATGCGCCCAAGACGACGACTCCGCCGAAGGACAAAGCTGCAAAAACTCCCGACCCGCAGCAGCAAGCCCTGGCCAATTTTTGTCAGGCACTGTTGAGCGCGAACGAATTTCTTTATGTCGACTAAATCCCAGCGCAGCGAAGCCGCAACCACTCCCTCGCCCTGCGAGGGACGAGCGGGGAGAGGGCTGGGGAGAGGGGAAACCCGAGCCACGACGAATTTGCACCTCCTCTCCCCGACCCTCTCCTCCGCTGCGCAGAGGAGAGGGAGCCGAAACGCCGGCCCAATTCTTTGCCGAGAATGCGCGAACTTTATGATTGTAGTATGAATCCGCTCTGGAATTTGGATGCGTATCAGCGAGCCTCTCGCCGGCATTTTCTGGCGACCAGCGCGATGGGCTTGGGTTCGCTCGCGCTGGCGTGGCTGCTGAACGAAGACCGGCTCCTGGCCGAGCCGTCGCAGCCCGACTTGAAGCGTCCGACGTTCGACCTCAAGCCCAAGCCGCCGCATTTTAAGCCGCGCGCCAAGGCGATGATCTCGCTCTTCATGCAGGGCGGCCCCAGCCATCTGGACATGTTCGATCCCAAGCCGGAGCTGGAAAAATACGACGGCAAGAAATTCCCCGGCGACATCAAATACGACAACGCCGCGCAGGCAAGTGCGAAGGTGCTGGCCAGCCCGTGGAAGTTCAAGAAGCACGGCCAGTGCGGCACGGAGCTTTCCGAATTGCTGCCGTACCAGGCGGAGATCGTGGACGACATTACGCTCATCCGCTCCACGCAGACCGGAGTGGATAACCACGGCCAATCACTTTACGCGCTGAACTCCGGACGCTTTCAAGCCGGCCGGCCAACGCTCGGAAGCTGGATCACCTACGGCCTCGGCACCGAGAGCCAGGAACTCCCCGCGTACGTCGCGCTCACCGATCCCGCCGGATTGCCGGTGGTGGGCGTGGAAAACTGGACGAATGGCTGGCTGCCGTCGCTCTTTCAGGGAACCGTCGTGCGCCCGCGCGAACCGCGCATTCTCAACCTCGACGCGCCGGAGCATTTGAAAGGCGCGGCGCAGGAAAAATATTTATCCTTTCTCGACCAGCTTAACCACCAGCATCTACGGCAGCACCCCGGCGAACTGGATTTGGAGGCGCGCATCGCCAGCTACGAACTGGCCGCGCGCATGCAGACCGTGGCCAAGGAGGCGCTCGACATCTCGAAGGAAAGTGACGCGACGAAAAAACTCTACGGCCTCGACCAGCCCGCCACGCAGGAATACGGTACGCGCTGCCTCATCGCGCGGCGACTCGTCGAACGCGGCGTCCGCTTCGTGCAAGTCTTCACGCAGACCCAGTTCTGGGATCATCACGGCAGCATCCGCACCGCCCTGCCGGCCGCCTGCAAAAAAGTGGATCAACCCGGCGCGGCCTTGGTGACGGATTTGAAAAGCCGCGGGTTGCTGGACACCACCATCGTCCATTGGGGCGGCGAGATGGGCCGGTTGCCCGTCATTCAGAACGACACCGGCGCGGCTGCGGTGGGCCGTGATCACAACACCTACGGTTTCAGCATGTGGGTCGCGGGCGGCGGTTTTCGCAATGGACTGGCCTACGGGCAGACCGATGAATTCGGCCACAAGGCGATCAAGGACATTGTCACGCACACCGATTACCACGCCACGTTGCTGCATCTGTTCGGCCTCGACCCGAAGAAGCTGGTGTATAAACGGAACGGTCGCGAGCAATCGCTCATCGACAACCAGCCCTGCCGGATCGTGACGGATATTCTGGCGAACGCATAAGTCGCGCGGGCACACATTCATCAAGGAGAACTCGCATTTAGGCGGGAACCAGCATCCGTTCGCTGGCCTCTTCGAGAAAAGCGATGGCCATTTTGCGGGACACGGTGGGGAAATCCTCTAAAAAATCGTCAAGCGAATCGCCACCTTCAAGGTAGTCAATCAGCGTGCGGGCAGGAACGCGCGTCCCGGCAAAACATGGCGTGCCGCTCATGATCTCCGGGTCAATTTTCACAACGGAGCATTTCTTCATACCGCCAATTAAACCCGGTTTTGCCCGAATAACAACTCCGCAATTTCCAACCAGCCCTGCCGGATCGTGACGGATATTCTGGCGAACGCGTAGCCGCGCGTTTCCATTCTAATTGCAACTTGTCGGTGCGAAATCTCAAAGAGACCACAGGCTGCTATTTCTAGTTGAAGCAATTCGCTCTGCGTGTGAGTATTTGCAACAGTATGAGAACTCTCCCCGCTTTTTTGGTCGCCTTCATCGCCGTTGCTTTCGGCTCGGGTTGCGCGCCCATCATCCGCCAGGTCAATTTCGATTCTGAGCCTCGCGGCGCTCGCGTGTTTATTGGCACTGGCGCAAACGAAGATATCGCCAAATCTGGTCGGAGCTTTCTGGGCGTTACCCCATTTAAGTGGAGCACGGAAGTTGACGGCGACGGCAGATTCAAAACGGAAAAAAGTGGGATTCCGATTTACTCTGACTTTGTTCAGCGGGTTGTTGTTTTCACCGCTGAACCTCCTAGTGGTTCAACAAACCTATTTATCAAGAGGGAAGTATTCCACGGGACGGCCCTATTTCAACCTGGCAACAAAGCGCCAGAGGGTATCTTTTTTGATTTGACCAAGCCGTGACCGTATTAGCTTTAACGCCGCTCCACCCCAGCGAAAATCATAGTAATCCGTGAACTGTTTTGATAATTCCCAAGGCTCAGTCCTGCGCTCACGGTGCGAAGTTCATCGTTCGTCGAACCCGTTTCTTTTCGTTCTATTTCTTCTCGGTGTGGGACTTCGATGCATGGCTGGAATTTCTGAAGTCGAATCGAACAATACGCGAGCTTTGGCTGATACTGTCACACTTAACTCGAACGGGCAAGGTTCGGTGACCACGGCTAAGGTTAATCCGTTGAGTGATGTGGATTATTTCAAAATCACCACGCCGTCGTTCTCAGGCAGCACCACATTAACAGCCACTATGAGGCCGACCGCAGCGGATGGCCAGTTGGATGCCAAGGTGCAGTTGCAAAACAGCAGTGGCACCGTCTTGACAACAAAGGACTCGGGTTTTGACAACACACCAGAAACGTTGACCTTCGCCGTCACCGGAAACACAACGTATTACATTGTCTGTTCAAGCGCCGATTTTAGTTCCTCTGGTAATGGAGACTACACGCTCACCATTTCCGTTCCGCCGCCCAACCAAGCTCCTACCACACCTGGCTCAATTTCCGTTACAGCGATAACGACGGACGGGGCAACTGCAAGCTGGGGTGCATCATCCGATGCTGACGGCGATACCATTACCTACGAAGTCCAATACTCGAGGGCTTATGACCTGACTGATCCGTGGCATTCGGTTGGCACGACCACCAGCCTCACGCTGCCAATCAGCGGACTTGCGGCCAACACCCAATACAGCGTGCAGGTTAAGGCGTCGGACGGTCGGGGCGGCGTGAGCAGTTGGAATGAGAATGTTGGAGCGTTCACCACACTGGCAGCCGATCTCAACGATCAGATTTCCGAAGCTACGCCTCTCGGTTCCATAACCCAGACTCTGTCTGCGACCGGAGCGATTGATTCGGCGACAGATGTCGATATTTTTTCGTTCACCGTTGCAGCAGGGCAGCGAATCTCGTTCGACATTGATCTTCCCACGGGAAGCTCCTTGGATTCCTACCTTCGACTATTCGACGGCAACGGCACACAACTCGCAGTCAGTGACGACAAGGCCGGACCGGGTGAGTCGCCCGGTTCAGAATCGTATTTGGAATACTCTTTCACGACCGGCGGGATTTACTATATTGGCGTTTCGGGCTTCAACAACAGCAATTACAATCCAGTTTCTGGAACGGGAGACGTCGCAGGGAGCACAGGGGCGTTCACACTAATCGTGTCCCCCGGTCTTGCCGGAGTGATTCGCAAGCCCGGCGATTCAACGGATTATCTCGTGGATATTCTTCGTTTCGGAACGGCCCCACTGGCAATCAATACAAATCAGCGGACGTGGATTGTCATACACGGATGGCTCAGTTCTCGGACTAATGAGAACATTGCGACGCTGGCAACCAACTTGGCTCAAGCGCAGCCTGGGGATCAGGTGCTGACATTGGATTGGAGCGCGGCTGCGGTCATCCTTAATCCATTTTTTGCTGAAGACGCGATTGTGCCGGTTGCTGAATGGGCTGCAACCACCCTAAAGAACTACGGCTTCCAAGGGACCAATCTTAATTTGGTCGGGCATTCATTTGGGAGTTACGTGGCTGACGAAATCGCCCAGCGAATCCCTAGCGGCGTGAATACTATTGTGACTTTGGACCCGGCGGCAAATATCCTTGGCGGCTATGATCCCGTTTCCAATAACGAAGTGAACTTCGCCCGCGATTCGGCTTTTTCCTGGTCTTTTCATGCCTCAGATCTTGGCAACGACATCACTCCTTTAACATCCGACGAGTCTTTTTTTGTTGGGAACAGCGGTCACGGCGACGTCGTTTTTCTGTTTGCCTTCATGTTAGCAAATCCAACCGACCCCGTAGGCCAGTATTTCCTCCTAAACTACCTGTTGTCGGCCACCCTGGGGCCTTGGCTACCGAATCAGTTTACTTCGCCGATAAACGGGGAATCATCCATTCTTGGATACGAAGCAGTTATTGCGGCTGCCAGCGGGGGGAAGACGCCCCAATCGATCAACTTTAATGCGCGCTCGGTGACGACGCCGACGTTCTCGCCCAACGGCGGGAACTTTGAGGATTCAGTCGCGGTGACGCTGGCCTGCGGAACTTCTGGTGCAACGATTCGTTACACTCTCAATGGCAGCGATCCAACGAGCGGTTCGACCGCCTCCACCGGCACCCCGCTCACACTGGTTAGTTCGGGCACGGTCAAAGCCCGGGCGTTCAAGAACGGCTACAACGACAGCGCGATTGCTTCCGCCAGTTTCACCGTGACACCGGCTCCCAAACCAACGATGACGACATCCTCATCGGGCAATAACTTGACCCTACTGTGGTCCAATACAGCGACGGGTTATCGGATTCAATCGACGTTGAGTTTTGCCCCGCCCGTCACGTGGAGTAACGTGACCGGCAGTTTTCAGACCAATGGCGGAAACATCAGCATTGCTCTGCCGATGACTGGCACGCAAAAGTTCTATCGCCTGATTAAGCCGTGATTTGGCTCAACTCCATTACGCCGAAGGGAAATCTGTGGAAATCAATTTGCTTCCCATGCCACGCTTTGTCTTGAGATCGATATGGATCATCTGCCGGAGTCCTGCCCTGCTGGCACTCGCTTCGTTTGCATTCTTGGTTTCCGCCGCCGCTGCCGAACTAAACCGCCAGCCCACGCCGGAGTGGATTTGGGCCGTGCCCGAGGCCAAGGACAACCAGGTCGCTTTCTTCCGCAAAACATTCGAGGCCCAGCCCGGCGTGCTCAAAGCCATCCTCCTCGGCGCTTGCGACAACAAGATGATCGTGTTCCTCAACGGCCAGCGCGTCGCGGAGATTGAAAACTACGCGCGCGCGGCCAGCGTGGATGTGACGAAACATCTGCGGCCGGGGAAAAATGTCCTGGCCGTTCAGGCGCAAAATTTCACCGGCCCGGCCGCGCTCGGCGTAGTGCTCGAACTCGTGGCCGATCTCGGACAGCGACAGTGGTTGATTTCCGACCGCACCTGGCAGGCTTCGCTGGTCGAAACGAAAGACTGGCAGCAGCCCGGTTTCACGCCGAAAGACTGGACGCCCGCGTTCAGCCACGGCTTGGCGGGCCGCGAACCGTGGGGCAATCCGTTCGATCCGGCGAAAGTGGTGGACGCCTACAACAGTTGGAAACTCGCGCTGGGCGCGCAGGCGGCGACCGATGCCGCGACGGTGCAAGTCCCGCCGGGCTTCAAGGCGGAACTCGTTCGCTCGGCGCAACCGGAGGAAGGTTCGTGGGTTTCGATGGCGTTCGATCCGCAAGGCCGGCTCACGCTCGCGCGGGAAAAACGCGGACTGCTGCGCCTCACGCTCAGTCAAAGCGGCGACCCGAAAGTCGAGGTCATCAACGACACGCTGCTGGAATGCCGGGGCCTGCTCTACGCCTTCGGCAGCCTTTACGTGAATGCGAACAACAGCCAAGGTTTTTACCGGTTGCGCGACACGCAGGGCAGTGGCCAGTTCGACGAGGTGAAGGAGTTGCTACACACGGAAGGCGGCGTGGGTCACGGGCGGAATCACATCGTGGCGGGGCCGGACAACATGATTTATCTCGTCCACGGCAACAACGTGCTTTTACCTAAAAATATTTCCGCCCAATCACCGCTGCGCAATTATCGCGACGACCAGTTGATTCCCTGCCCGTGGGATCCACAATTGTTTGACGGCGACTGTCTGCTGCCCGCCGGTCACGTATTGCGCACCGATCCGGACGGGAAATCTTTTGAGCTTTTCGCCGGAGGTTTCCGCAATCCGTTCGACGTGGCGTTCAATCCGGACGGTGAAATGTTCACCTTCGACGCGGACATGGAATGGGACGTCGGCACACCATGGTACCGCCCCAACCGCGTCAACCACGTCGTCTCCGGCAGCGATTACGGCTGGCGGCGCGGCACGGGCAAATGGCCGGATTATTTTCCCGACACCTTGCCTAGCACGTTGGACATCGGGCTGGCCTCGCCGACGGGCATCGAGTTCGGCACACGCAGCCAGTTCCCGCCGAAGTATCAGCGCGCGCTGTTTATTTCCGACTGGGCGTATGGTCGCATCATCGCCGTACACTTGAAACCGCAAGGCGCGAGTTACACCGCCACCTCGGAACTGTTCGCCACGGGCCGGCCGTTGAACGTGACTGACGTGACCTTCGGACCGGATGGCGCGATGTATTTCATCACGGGCGGGCGCGGTACGCAGTCCGGTTTGTATCGCGTCAGTTACACCGGGCCGAAGATTTCCGAACCGCAAAAATCCAAGACGGAACTGGCCCAGGAAAAACAAGCCGCCGAACTGCGCGCTTTGCGCCGTCGGCTCGAAGCGTATCATCGAGGTGACCATCAGGAGGAACGTGCAACCATTGTCGACATCGTCTGGCCGCACCTTGGCCATGCCGACCCGTGGATTCGCCACGCGGCGCGCATCGCGCTCGAATACCAACCGGTCGATGTTTGGCAAGCCAAAGCGTTGGCCGAGACTCAAGCCGGCCCCGCGCTGACGGCCTTGCTGGCGCTCGCCCGGTGCGGCGGCAAAGAACTGCAACCCGATTTGTTCGCGCGGCTCAATCGTTTGCCGTTCGCCGAGCTGAATGAATCCCAGCAGCTCCAGGCTGTGCGCACGTACGAACTGGCCTTTGTGCGCATGGGCAAAGCCGATGCGGCCACGCGCTCGGCACTGGCCGGCAGGCTGGACGCGCTTTACCCCGCGCCGAGCCGTTGGGTGAATCACCAGCTTTGCGAACTGCTCGTCTATCTCCAGTCGCCGACCGTGATCGCCAAGACGACCCGTTTGCTTGCCCAAGCCGAAGCACCTGAAGACTTGGTGAAATATTTATTTTTCCTCCGCTATCTGCCGGATGGCTGGACGCTGGAACAGCGTCGGATTTATTTTCATGCGCTCGCTCGCGCCGAAAAAATTCCGGGCGCGCGCGATTACGTCCGTTCACTGCAAACCATCCGCAACGAAGTGATCGCCGCCCTTTCGCCGGCGGAACGAGTGGCGCTGGCAACGGTGTTGGAAGAAAAGCCAAAGCCCGCGATCACCGCGCCCACACTGGCGTTCGTGAAGAACTGGCAGCTCGAAGACTTGCTTCCCAGCCTGGAAAAAGTCGCGCGCGGCCGCTCGTTTTCCAGCGGCAAGGCGGCGTTCGTTTCCGCGCAATGTGTGGCGTGCCACCGCCTCGGCAACGACCCGGATATTTCCGGCGGCGTGCTCGGCCCCGATCTCACGGCGGTCGCCAGTCGTTTCAATCGCCGCGACTTGCTGGACTCCATCATCAATCCCTCCAAAGTCATCGACGAAAAATTTCGCAACACCACCTTTACTTTGAAAAATGGCGACACCATTTCCGGCGGCATCGAGCGGGAAGACGCCAAGCAAGTGCATGTCCGCACGAATCCGTTCACGGCGCAAACCACCGTCGTGTCCAAGGGCGACATCAGCCAACGGCAGTTATCGCTCATTTCTCCCATGCCCACCGGCTTGCTGGACATCCTCCAGCTCGATCAGGTGCTGGACCTGCTGGCGTATCTCGAATCCGGCGGCAATCCCAAACACGCCGCGTTCAAGCCGTGAACCGCGCTCGCCAGCGAATCTTACTTTATCTGTTCTCCCGCTACGAAAAACTCACTGCGCCCGGGCTGCCCACCACCAAAACGAGACACGGCAGGAAGGCCGCCGAACCTAAGCCAACATAAATGACCAATATGAATACAAACCCAACCCACACCATCCGGTTGCACCGGGTGTTACGCTCGCCGGCGGAAAGAATTTATCGGGCGTTCCTTGACGCCGCCGCGCTGGCCAAATGGATTCCGCCGAACGGATTCACCGGCACAGTTCACCACATGGACGCGAAGGTGGGGGGCGGATTCAAGATGTCTTTCACGAACTTCACCACGGGCAAAAGCCATTCCTTCGGCGGGGAGTATCTCGAGCTGGTGCCCCACGAGCGGCTCCGTTACACGGACGTGTTTGACGACCCCAACCTGCCCGGTGTCATGGAAGTGACGGTTATCCTGAAGGAGATATCGTGCGGCACGGAGGTGAACATCACGCAGGCTGGCGTGCCCGGTGTCATTCCGGCGGAGGCTTGCTACCTTGGCTGGCAGGAATCGCTGATCCTTTTGGGAAAACTAGTCGAGGCGGAGATTCCCGAGTAACGGTACAAGCGCCAATAGCCATGCGCCTGTGGACGATTCATCCAAAGCATCTCGACGCGAAGGGGCTGGTCGCGCTCTGGCGGGAGGCGTTGCTCGCGCAGAAAGTTTTGCAAGGGCGCACGCGCGGCTACCGGCATCACCCGCAACTGCTGCGGTTTCAAGCTACGCGCCAACCGGCGGCGGCACTCGCGGCGTATCTGGCGGTCGTTCACGCGGAATCGGTTCGCCGGGGCTATCACTTCGATGCCGGTAAAATTGGAGCAAAGCGATTTCGCGGATTGATTGCCGAGACGAACGGCCAGTTGTTGTATGAGTGGGAACACTTGAAACGAAAATTGGCGGTTCGTGACGTGGAAAGATTTCAAACTTTCAAGTCCGTGACCGTGCCGGAGCATCACCCGCTGTTTCGGATGATTCCCGGCGAAGTCCGTGATTGGGAGAAACAGCGCGATGGCTCGTAAAGAGGCCCAAACGATGTCAGTTCCTGACTTGCCGCCGGTCTGCCTTTCGGATATTTCTGGGGCATGGATTCGCGGGAAGCATTGGTGGCGCTCAACCTCATTGAACACGTCGGCCCGGTGCGCGTGCGCCAATTGCTGGAACATTTCGGTGATGCACCGGCCATCTTGCGCGCTTCCAAAGCGCAACTGCTCCACGTCCGCGGCATCGGCGAGGAGACGGCGGAGGCCATTGCCCACTGGGAGAAGACCATCGACCTGAGCGCGGAATTGAAGCGGATACAAGAATACGGCTGCCACATCCTCACGCAAGCGGACGAGGCGTATCCCGAATTGCTCCGGCAAATTTACGATCCGCCCATTGTACTGTATGTGAAAGGCGAATTGACCGCGAAGGATAAGAACGCCGTGGCCATGGTCGGCTCGCGGCAGACCACGCACTACGGCCTCGAAGTCGCGCGCAAGCTTGCTTACCAGCTTGCATACATCGGCGTCACGGTGGTGAGCGGCGGCGCGCGCGGCATCGACACCGCAGCGCATCAAGGCGCGTTGAGCGCGAAAGGCCGCACGGTCGCGGTGCTCGGCACCGGCATCAACCGGATTTTCCCGACGGAGAATGCCGAACTGTTCGAGCGGATCGCCGCCAACGGCGCGGTCATCACGCAGTTTCCCTTCAACCGTCCGGCGGACAAGCAGTCGTTTCCCATCCGCAACCGCATCGTGGCCGGCATGACGCTCGGCACCGTCGTGGTCGAGGCGAACCTGTCGAGCGGCGCGCTGATCACGGCGAATTTTGCCAACGATTACGGGAGGCAAATCTTCGCCGTGCCCGGGCGCATCGACTCGCCGCGCAGCAAGGGCTGCCACGACCTCATTAAAAAAGGCGCGAAGTTGTGCGAAGGCGCGGAGGACATCTTGAGCGAGTTTGAGTATCTTTTTCCCGCGAGCAACCGCCCGCCCTCCGTCGGCGAAACCGGCGTGCTACCCGCGTTGGAACTTTCGGAGAACGAACAGAAAGTCTTCGACACGCTTCAGACCGACGACGAAAGCAGCATTGACGAAGTGATCCGCCGCAGCGGCCTGCCGAGTTCAGCCGCGTCCGTCACGCTGTTGAGTCTCGAGATGAAACGGCTCGTGAAGCAACTGCCGGGAAAG
>JBKJSC010000179.1:0-8855 GCA_046593035.1 Limisphaerales bacterium
CCCGCGCTGACATTGGGCACCAAATTGGCTGCCAGCTTCCCGACGCCACTCTCCACGGCAAGCGGAGTCTCCGGCCTCATAGCAGGGCCGTCCAACACCTTGCGGCGTTGAATTTCGAGTGAGGTCTCCTAGAGCCTGTTTGAAAACTCCTCAAGGCTTGGTCAAGCGAGCCTTGAGGAGTTTTCAAACAGGCTCTAAGAGGGGCCGCGCCAACCAGCTTGGCTCGACCTTTCCCCAGTCACCTGGGATTATCCTTGAGACGTCCGGCAACTTTCTTTCGTCCGTCACCGACCTTCTCAACTCTTTCAATGAACTGTAGATAGCATAACAAAAATATCGGTTCGGACAACGAAATCTTATGCACAGTTTATCAACCGGCCGTCGCGGTACGGAACAATTAACGCGCGAAAAATTGCCAATGAAATCAGGTGATAATTCAATTTCACCCGAAGCCGTCTGCGACGATGTCCCCATTGCCGACGGGCGCGGTGAATAAGTTGTCTTCGCAATGCCACAGAAAAATCGAACCAAAAAATGAACAGGATATCTTCCACGCTGCTCTACGTTTTACTGGCGATCGCACCGTGCCTCGACTCAAGCTGATGATTCGACAGTTAGTTTCGCGGAAAACAGCTTGCCAGTCTTTTGCCTGTGCCTAAAGTAGGCGTCGGCGAATCGAGTGAGAATCATGGATTATGAGCGAGTTCGAGTTCGCACGCAACGATTCGGTGATAGATTTGGCATTGTCACAGATGCGGCGAATCTGGGCAGGAGAGATGGCTGAGTGGCCTAAAGCGCAGGTTTGCTAAACCCCCTAGAGCGTTTTCTCAATTCCTTCATTTTCAATAACTTGCGTTGAATCAAACGCTTACAAAATCGCGCCTTCGGCACCAATCGGCAGGAAATTGCCTCATAAGGCGTTACAAGCGTCACGCAAACGACACGCGAAATAATCCGCACGCCGTCTGACGGGATCCATCTCTGACTTGCAAGTTCATCCCAGTTCTTGGTGGCACGGCTTAATCATGCCCGCTCACTTTGCCTTTGATCGCTGGCATCGTCGATAGCTTGATACGCTGGTAAGCACCCCGCTTCTGATCCTCTGGATGCGGTTCGATGGCCAAAACGGTGATGTCGCCTTGATCCGGTCCGTAAGCCCAGAATAACCGCCCAGCCGCCGGGGTATTGTTTTCCAGATAAGACTGAAAGACCTTAAGGCCGAATTTATTTGTCAGGTCGTCGATCTCGTGCGAACGCAATCCTGGATGACGCGGATTCTGGCCAAGAAACGTGAGCGCCTTGACAAGCTTCTTGAAGAACTTCTCTTCATCCTTATCCAGTTGGCCTTGTTGCTTGCGCGTGGAGAAATCCAACCAAAGAGGTTCCATCTCCGGTTGCCCCATGCGGATCTTAAACGCCATAAATGAGTTTAGCGCTCAATGAAGGGGGACAGGTCGATGGGTGCGGAGGCCTTCCCCTTCTTTAGTTGGGCCACCGAGCGCTCCAGCATTTTCAATGTCCGCGCTGGAATTGCCTCCGGCGATACCAGCACTCGCGGCTCCAGAACGTAACTGCCGTTGGAGAAGGCTTTCACATGGAAATACTTCGTCGTGGATCGGCGCAGGCTGATGCGGCTCTTGGCGTCGGCAGCCACATCGTAGTGTTCGACCACGGTGAGGTTCTTGTCCGGTTTGCGTTGGAGTAAGGTTCCGGTCGGCATGCGCGCAATCTGGTGGGATTTCCCACTTTAGTCAATCCCTGATTTCGACTCGTTGCCAGCAAATCTTCGCGACATCTGCCTCTGTGAAGCCGTCACAGGCCGGAGGCGTGGGGAGTGTTCCGGCGCTGTGTTCAATCCATCTGAATTTTAACGCCAGAAGTTTCCTGTAAGAAACCAACCCCAGTTCTCGATGAATAGGTGTCGGCAACACATGCTTCGGTTCAGTCAGGTCAGTAAATGCAGTTAAACCAAAGGAAGCCGTGGAAGAGTCCGCAATCGTGGGACACACACTTGTTGCAACGCCGAACCGCTGGCAGACAAAAGCGGGGCTCGCGAGACATTTCTCGATGAGTCTTCGGACGGTGACGAATCTCATGCGTCGCCGGGTGGTGCCTTACGTGAAGGTCGGACGCTTGGTGCGTTTTGATCTTCCCGCGTGTGAGAAGGCGCTGAAGAAGTTCGAGATTGTCAGCGTGGAGTAGTCAAGGAGTGGTGGCCGTCTTGCCGTCAGGCAGGGCGGCTGCCTGCCTTTGCCAACCACGGCCCTTGCTATTTGATGATTCTGAAGGCAATCAACTCCTGAGTCTTCGCCCTCCTGCGTCCAGCCAAATCAAATATCTCGGACCAGAAGCAGGCGGCTCCGAGGAAACCAAGTGGGATCGCGCCAGCCATGAAGGGTGCCGCCAAAATCCACCACGATATTTGCCAGGAGAGCACAAAGGCCATGGGAGCGTTGAGGGCCACGTTTATGAGACCAAGGCCGACGAAAACCCAGAGGAGATGTCGAACAAGCAATATCGTGCGGATCCACCTTGGCCATTCAGGACGCCATTGGATCACCAGCAAAGAACCGAGCGCGATGAAAGCATTGGAGAACGAACCCGCATATCGGGCCGCTTCCAGATTCTCTCCCCGGTACAAAATGAGCTGAACGAGGACCAGCAACAGGTTTCCGCATAGTGTGGCGGTCAGAAAGATGAACTGACGGTGCAGGCGGCAGTTTTGATGATACAGCAATCGCTTGAGCCACGGTTGCCGTAATCCCCGGGCCACCGACTTGGGAGAGCCAAACAATTCCAAGGCCCGCGCTTGGGCATCGGTATCATTCAAGCCGGCCTCGACCCCTTCCCGCCAGCGTTCCTGCAAATGGCTCAACAACTCCCGCGCCCGTAATGGCCATTGGTCCGTATCGAGCTTGGCCTGGTTACAGACTTCCGCGACCAACCTTTCAAACTTGAACGTGATGGCTGGCGGGATGCGCAGATCAGGCATGTTTACCCTCGTTGCAGAATCAGATCCACCCAACCCTGCATTTCTCCAGCCGTTGCATACTGCTTCTTGACCAGCTTTGTCCCAGTCTCGGTCAGGTAATACGATTTCCTCATCGAAGCACTGGATTCCCGCCACCTGCCTTCAATCAACCCGTTGTTCTCCAGCCGTGACAGGATTCCGTAGATTGCCCCTTCTCCCTCATCCTTGAGCTTAAACTTGGCTTTGCTCAACTGATTGGTCAGTTCAAAGCCATCTGCGGGTTGCTCGGCGATTATCTTCAGCAGCAATGTTTCCATCTGCTTCTCGGTCAATTCCCGGACCAACGGGAACTTCTTCTCCAACGCCGCATCCAACCGCTTCTTGATGCGGTCCGGCACCACGGTTGGCCCGGAGAGACGGGACATCAGGGGAGCAGCCCGTTTCAGCTGCTCCTCCAACCTCAGTTTTTCTTCATCGTTCATCCGGTTAAATTGAAGGGGTCAACTTTACTGCAAATCTTTGGGCAGCACTCTCCTGAGCGCTTTCAAACCCCGGTCCATGTACACGCCAATGCTCTTCACTTTCAATCCATGTTTATCGGCAATCTCCTGGTGGGTGAGGCCATGGAGATAATGATCCGAAACGACCGCGCGGTACTTTGGCGGCACCTTGTTCAACGCCTCGGTCAGCAACAATGCTGTTTCACCATTCATGGTGGCTACATCGGCCTGCTGCTGAGTGGGGTCAGACGTATCGAAGCCTTCATGCAGCTCCAGGCTGTCCACCTTGTTTTCCCCATGTTTCTGGGAGGCCAGCTTCTTGAAATGGTCCAACAGTTTGTTCCTCGCGATGGAGCCGACCAGTCTTTCGCATTCGGCAAAACTGTCCACCTTCTCGATGTATTCAATGACTTCCGTGATGGCTTCCCCGGCGAAATCCTCCTGTTCCTGGTGGTTGAGCGAGGATCCCGTGGTGCAGCAGACCCCCAGACTGATGGCGAAGAGAATCTGGTAGGCCCGGTCCCACGTGGGCCGGTCGCCTTTTATCAATTTTTCGATCTCTACGTCCATGGTCCCAGATTGTTGCCTCGCGGACTGAGGATTTCACATGTTGGGAGGCTTGCAAGCCGTATTCCTCGGTTCTGTATCCATGCCTCCAAAGAAATCTTCAACTCCCTGTAAGAAATCGGCGGCCAATCTCGATGACTCCATTGAAGACGATGAATACGAAACCGACAACCAGCCAGAGAAGCAAAAACAACAGCGGACTTGTTCCCTGTAACCAGCTCTTCGCTGCGGCTGTCGAATCGAACCTCCTCGATCCTCAAACTTCATCCAGGACCTTAATTCGATCCGGGTGCCTGGTGAAGCAACTACTCAATGGATCGTCACCGAAGATACTTACTCCGAGGTGAAAAATGCAGTGCGGTTAAAAAAGGTAAAAGTATGAAAATACAAATAAGCAAAAAGAACGGTTCGCCGACGTCACCCCTCACCCCCGAAGGCATCTATGATGCCGTGGTCCACAAGGTCACCGGCAAGGAGGGCGACGGGAAGGATGTGCAGCCCGAGGTGGTGGTGGAGTTCGGCCTCAAGGGAGTGACGGAACCGCTCAACCGGGCGTATCCGGCCAAGATGCAGGGACGCAGCCCGCTGCTGCGCGACTCCAAGATCATTCTGGGTCGCGGTCTGACCCGGGAGGAGGAGAATGAGGGGTTTGATCCCTCGATCCTGGAGGGGTGCAACTGCCAGGTGGTCGTGGCTCACCGCCCCGACTCCGGTGGGAAGCTCAAGGCCCAAGCCAAGATGGTGCTGGCGCCAGTCAGCACAGCGGTTGCTGCGCTGGCCAGTTGAGCAAATGAGTACCTGCCGTCTGGAGATCCAGGCGGCAGGGCTCGCCGGTTCCCACAGCTAAATTGGCAGCCACCTGAAAATCGAATTAAACACGGCTTACCTTGGATTTTATGAATGCACCTGAAATTGTTCCCGTCCCCGCTCTTGCAATTACGCCCTCTAAGCCATCAGCCGTGGAGTGGCTGTCAGGAAGGAGCCGACCCAACCCTGACGTGAAGCCAATCGTCTTGGTCCCGTCCACTCACACCACCATCACGGCTTCATCGGAAAAGCTGTTTGGGGTGATTGGGCCGAAAAAAGTGCTTTTCAACCGGGGCGGCACGTTGGCACAGCTGATCCACCAGGATGGCCGGCCGATCATCCAGACTGTTGACCCTGCCACTGCTGCCTCGTTGTTTGAACAGCATGTCGAGTTCAAGAAGCAGAAACGCTCCCACGATATTTTATTTGTCGAAACCACCAACATCAACGAGAGCACCGCCAAGCTGTATTTGAAATCAGCGGCGTGTCGCGAGCTGTTGCCGACCCTCAGGGGCGTCGTGAGCTGTCCCTTGCTGGTGGAACGCGACGGCCGGATCCACCAGGTCGATAGCGGCTACGACCCGACGACGGGCTTCTATGTGGCCAACCATGTCACCGTTCCTGAACTTCCTCTCGAAAAAGCCGTCGAGAACCTGAACTACATCTTGGAGGAGTACTGGTTCAAAACTGACTCTGACAAGGCTCGGTCGTTCGCTTCGATGTTGACCCCGGCGCTGAAGTTTGGCGGGTTCATCACGGAATCCATCCCCATTGAAGTCGCGGAGGCTAATATGAGCCAGGCCGGGAAATCGTATCGTCAGCAGGTTGTGGCAGCCATCTACCGGGAAAGAATGGGTGTGGTCACCAATAAAACTGACGGCGTGGGTGGTCCGGAGTCAACGTTTCAAAAGCATTTGTCGGATGGACGGGCCTTTATCCAATTCGACAACCTGAGGGGTAAATTGGACAGCCAGCTCCTCGAATCCTTCATCACTGCCAAAGGTTCCTTCCCTGTCCGGATCGCCTTTCATCCCGACATATTGGTCGATCCCTCCAAGCACGCCATCTACATCTCCTCGAATGGCTTTGAATCCACCAAGGATTTGGCGAACCGGTCCTCCATCGTCCGGATCATCAAGCGCGAGAACCACAATTTCCGTTCCTACGACGGCTTGGATTTGGTCGAACATGTGTTTAGCAACATCAGCTATCTGGCTTCCGTGTATGCAGTGGTTAAACATTGGCACGCGGCTGGGAAGCCACGGACCTTGGAAACCAGGCATGACTTCAAGCAGTGGTGCCAGATCTGTGATTGGATTGTGATCAATGTCTTCAAACTGCCTGGACTGATGGAGGGTCATCAGGAAGCTAAAGAGCGGGCGTCGAACCCGAATCTGAGCTTTTTCAGGAACTTGGCGGTCAAACTGGAAGCCGCGCACCGGTTAGACCAAGCCATGACGGCCTCCAACATTGCGGAGTTTTGCCAGGATGAGGAGGTAGTTATCATTGGATTGGCTGAGGCCAGACAAGATGAGGCAACGGCCCGGCGTATCCAGGTGGGCAAATTGATGAAGGCGGTGTTGGGGGATGCTGATGAACGGTCTTGGGAAGGGTTCAGGGTAGTGCGGACGACGGTTCCCAACACTCCTGGAGCTGTAAACCCTGAACCTTTGACTGCCTACCTTATTTCCCGGGTGGAGTGAGTATTGTGGGTCTTGAGTATTGTGGGTCTTCCTGGTGAGCGAGCGATAAAACCCAATAGAAGGCTGAAAAGGCTGAGAAGGCTGAGACTCCATAACTTCCTATTAAATATCTTCTCTTCTTATTACTTTTTACCAACCCCCAGCCCCTTCAGCCTTTTCAGCCTTTCATTGAGGTTTGAGGGGGTTGATGTCGCTCGCTCGTTCAAACGGCACATCCTGGCGAGCATCCATCCCTATATAGACCGGCATGGGGATCCTTATCTGCATAAACCTCGATTCCCCATTCTTGGTACCTGCCTGACACTTTACCGCGATGAACCCCCAAGCCAGTACCTTGAGGTGGTTGGGCTGACATGATCGCTTGCCGGTACCATTCTGTACTGGGAATCATCTGTCTGGCTGAACCTGGACCCAACCACCGTCCAGACCGGTTATCACCATCCCTGCCTGGCCGCTTCATCGTTTACCTGACCACGCAGCACTTTGGCCTTGTACTGATGGGCCAATGTGGGATAATTCAACTATGAGCGATTTCCAACCCCGATACCAGGACAACGAGTTCAAGCAACAGCAACGGGAGGCGGTGATGCTGAACTGGAAGGAATCCGAGTGGGTGTTGGATTGCTTAAGGACCAAGACCTCTGCCGAGGTTAAACATTACAGCGACGAGGAGATCGTTGCATGGGGAGAACAACAATGAACGGTACAACAAAATGGCAGTTGAAACGTGGTGAGGAGATACCGTTTTGCAGGCGTGACACTCAAACGCCACGACCACCCTCAACCCCCTCGGAATGGTTCTCCCGCAGGTTTCCACATGAGGCGCAAAGATGGGGCTGTCCGTTTTTGGAATTAGCCGTTGAAGGTGACGTTGGTGGCTTTCCAACCAAAACCATCACCCCGGCTGCCATGAACGACAACTTCTTCGCCGCCATCCTCAACGACCACCAGCTCAAACATTCAGTGGTGTTTGTGGAACCCGAGCAGCAATGGTTTTACCACGAACCCATCACCAACCTCTACCACCCCACCACTGAGGCCAAATTGATGTTGTTGGTATCCGCGCTGTTGGTTAGATGTGCCGAGGAGTTGGGGGCTGCTAAAAACAACCGGGTCGATGTTGCTCCGCTGTTTGTCAAATTCCGCACCGACGACCAGGTTAAAATGATCCTCAAAAAGGCCCGATCGTTGCTGGCGGCTGATGCGACGTACTTCAGCGCAACCAGCCCCCACCGTCGAGTTGAGGGACCGGAACAGCATTCAAGGATAGCCCGCCAGTTCATCGCTGTTGCTGTAAAACAACAGCCAGACCGAGTGCTATCTATCAACGAATGCTTCGACACCTTCACCAACTATTGCCGCAACCAGGACGTTGCGCCGATTAAACGACGGCTGTTCAGGAACATGATCGTGGAAATCATCAGGGAGGAGTTCGGGCTGGGGCTGAGAGGTGACTTGATGGGACAGGATGGAAAGAATCGACGTGGCTGGAAGGGCTTGACGGTGGAGATGGCTGGTCGTAACTAAACGGATGATTCCAGGTTGATTTAGCGTCCGGTTGGCAGGTAAACAAACATCCGGACAGCAATCCGGCCGGTTTAACGTGCGAATCTGGCTGGAAGGGTGGTGGCTGGAGATTAAATGTCAGCCAGTCAAACCTGAATACTGTGATGATGCGGATGGTCAACCAGCAGCGAGGAAACAAGATTGTGGGCAATGTCATCCAGGTATCGTCATAAACCCTGACCGTTGCCGGCTGTGTGAAACTCGATAAACAGGGTCGGTCTGCCATGACAAACACCGCCGATCAAGATAGCGACAGCTAAATTGAAAGTGCGAGACAGATAAGGGCCGATTCGAGGGCCCGCTTAAATACGTTTCGGACGATTCGCGTTTCTTGGTACCAGCAAGGCGATTTAAGGCGTTCGAGCCTCCGGCCGGTACGCTGAGGTGGATTCGCGGCAGCGACGTCCTCCTGGTACCACGCCGTACCGCAGATGGGTGGTCAAGATGGTGCCGGACGAATCGATTAATCGTGCCCGGCTGAGGAGGGGTAACGAGAATCCGTGAACCTCGTTTCGCGTCACGGGGAAATCGGCGAATCCCAGGTGAGCATGAAACAGCGCTACCCCCCCCTCCTAAAATCGACACGCCCTGAATGGTTCCCCGTTTTTGACACATGCGACCCGTCAGGCAATCCGGATTTTTCGAGTTTATCAGGGTACACCGGATAGCTCGCCCGTTGATTTAAGGCAAATGAAGGGTGGAGCTGATCGGATGATATGGCTCAACAACCGAGACCTTAGT
>JBKJSC010000181.1:0-7312 GCA_046593035.1 Limisphaerales bacterium
CAGGCAACCTGCCTGTGCCGCGCGGCAACTTGCGGCGCGGAACGGAGAAGAACGTCCGACAGTTTTGGTGCCACCGGTTCCAACTCCACGCTCCCTCCCTTCCGTCCGGCTGGTAGCCGGGCCACCCAGTTCCACTTCGGCATCCGGATGATCCGCGAGCAACGCCTTGGGGCGGACGATGGGCGTGAGGCGGTTTTCGTAGATCCGGATTGGTTCGGCGGCCAAGGAGGCGTGAGCCAAACCAATCAGGACGACCAACACGCATCCCCTCCACCACGGATTGAAGCAGGGAAGTTGGTTCATAATGATGGGCTTGAACAGTCCCAGACTAATCTGAGTGAAACGTCCAAACCTACAGCGTGTGTCCGGGCACGGTGCAAGTCGGCAGATCGGCCACGGTCTTGCCCCAACGAATCGTGCCCTTTTGTGGGCATGTTGGCGGTCGTCCTTTCAACCACGGAGCGTTAGCAAAGTAAGGTTTGAGTTCATTCCAAGACGGCGAAAGATTTGTCTCACTCAAATTTCGATCAAACGCCCACCGGTTCTTTTCGCTATAAATTATTTTCATATTTGCGACGCAAGACTCCCTAAACGGAATTGCGTTTGCTCGTACCCACACAAAACACGAATAGACCGCGACCAAAACCAGAGCCACCACCAGAATGCTTGTTCGCAGGTGCCGTGAACGATTTGCGAACTGTGCCTTCATCGCTCGTCCTTTTCCGCCGATACTATCGCCGCCGTTTCGACGGGCCGAAATAATATCCACCGCTCAGGCGCACGCCACGCATTTTGCGTTCGTGCGGGGCGGGCGCGCCCGGTTTGCCTTCTTCAAAGATGGCGGTGTACTTGTAGTTGAAGGTCTCCATCTTGATCCGCTCGATCTTCCGGCCGATGAACCGCTCGATCGCGTGAACGTGCTGCGAATCCTCGGCCACCATCAACGTGAAGGCGTCGCCCGCGTGCTCCGCGCGGCCCGTGCGGCCGATGCGATGGACGTAATCCTCCGGATGCTGCGGCACGTCGTAGTTGATGACGTGGCTCACGTTGGCGATGTCCAGCCCGCGCGCGGCGATGTCCGTGGCGACGAGCACTTCGTAGCGGCCGTTGCGAAATCCTTCCAGGGCCTGCTCGCGCTCGCGTTGCGTGCGGTTGGAATGCAGGGTGGCCACGGCGTGCTGGTTTTTTTGCAGCAGGCTGCCGATGCGGTCGGCGCGGTGTTTGGTGCGGCAGAACACAATCACCGAATCGTATTTCACCTCTTCCAGCAAGGCGCGCAGCAGGTCGGATTTCTGATTCTCCGCCACCGGGTAGAGGACGTGCTTGATGGTTTCCGCGGGCGAACGGCGCGCGCCGATCTCAATGGTCTCCGGATTCTTCATCGCCCACTTGATGAGCGTTTCGATCTGCGGCGGAATGGTGGCGGAAAAAAGCGAGGTGTGCCGGTCACGCGGGCATTTGTCCAGGATGCGCCGCACATCAGGGAGGAAACCCATGTCGAGCATGCGGTCGGCTTCGTCGAGCACCACAAATTTCACCTGATCGAGTTTGCAGGTGCCACGCTCCAGATGATCGAGCAGGCGGCCCGGCGTGGCGACGATGATGTCCACGCCGTTGCGGAGGGCGTCCATCTGTTTGCCGTAGCCCACGCCGCCGTACACCACGGCGACGCGGAGGTTGGTGAAGCGGGCGAAATCGCGGATGGCGGTCTCGACCTGGGCGGCGAGTTCGCGCGTCGGTTCCAGAATGAGCACGCGCGTGGCATGGCTGTGCTGGCCGAGTTGCGTCAGGATGGGCAGGGCGAACGCGGCGGTCTTGCCGGTGCCGGTCTGGGCGCTGCCGATGACGTCGTGCCCGGCGAGGATGAGCGGAATGGCGCGGAGTTGAATGGGCGTCGGCTCGATGTAACCCATCGCTTTGACACCGTCCAACTGCGCGGGCGAAAGACCTAATTTGCTAAAAGGCATGTCGCACAGGCTAACAGAGCGGAAAACAATGGGAAGCGAATTGCACCAGCGAGAATGTCATTGCGCTGCCGGGCGATTGCATGAATGATGTCCCCTCAGTCGCGCGGAGCGTAGCTCAGCCTGGTAGAGCACTTGGTTTGGGGCCAAGACGCCGCAGGTTCAAATCCTGTCGCTCCGACCATTTCATCACCGCCGGCTCCAAGATCGCAGGAGCTGGTTTAACGCAGGAGAAACCTATGCCGTTCATTAAAATTACCGACGACACCGACCACATCATTTACATCAACGTCGCCCACATCGCCACCGTGGAACAGGACGAGGGAACCACGCGGATTGATTTGGCCACGGACGTGGAAGGACACGACAAATACGTCATCACCCGGACGCCCGCCGAGCAGGTGATTAAATTGATCGCGGAAGCGCGCTGAAGGCCGCGCGGTTACTTGAGGCGGTTGAGGGCTAGCGTGAGACGCGACTTTTTGCGGTTGGCCGTGGCCTTGTGTACCGCGCCGGTCTTGGACGCCTTGTCAAAGGCGGAACTCACCGCCTTCAACGCTGCGGCGGCTTCGTCCTTCTTGGACGCCTTAAGGGCATCGGCGTAATTTTTCTCCAACGTCTTCAAGCGGGACTTGATGCTTTGGTTGGCGGTTTGTTTGCGGACGCTGCCGCGCATGCGGCGTTCGGCGGACTTGGTATTCGGCATAAATCAGGTTTATTTCAATTTCAGAGCGGGCAACCGTAGCGGAACGGCGGGCGTTGTCAACGGCGCGTTCGGCGGTGGTTTGAAGCAATTTATCCGGCGAACTTTCTTCGCCCGCATCTCCGTTCGCCGCAGAAATGCGTTTCCTCCTTGGCCCGTTCCCGTCCATACTCGGCACCAACAACGAATGAACCTATGGAACCCGAAGCCGCCCTCAACGAAATCAAAAAATCGTGCAACGCCATCTCGGCTGAATTGATCCGGCTCACGCCCGCGGTCGGTCATCTGGGCAATCCGGCGATTCAGGACGAGATGATCAAGGCCCTTTACCAACTCACCAAGGATGTCGAAACGGTGAAGAAGCTGGCGCGCAAAATGAATCCGCCAACGTAGCCGCCGACTGGCAGAACAGTTGACAGCCGCGCATCAAACTGCTTCCTTCACTGCCGATGACACGGGCAAATCCAGTTGGGTCGTTCCGACGCGAATAGGCTTCGCGTGGCCCCGCTTTCGCTTCGGGCAAACAATTTCTTTGCGGCATTCATTCTTGCGCCCATGAAACACAGCATCAAAACCATTCCCGGTTCCATCACCGCGCCGCAAGGCTTTCGGGCCAGCGCCGTTTTCTGCGACATCAAACGCCTCGGCACCGGCAAAGGCTCGAACAAAGGCAAAAAAAACGACCTCGCCCTCATCGTCTCCGACGTGCCGGCAACCGTAGCGGGGATGTTCACAACCAACCAAATCTGTGCCGCGCCCGTGAAGGTCTGCGTGGAACGTGTGAAAAAAGGCGTCGCGCAAGTCATCGTGGTGAACTCCGGCAACGCCAACGCCTGCACCAGCAAACAAGGCATGAAAGACGCGCTGGAAATGGCGCGGCTCACGGCGGACGCGCTCGCGCCGGTCATGGACTGCCGCACCAAGTTGAAAGCGCAACACGTCTTTGTCGGCAGCACGGGACGAATTGGTGTGAACATGCCGATGACCAATGTCCGTGCCGGCATTCGCGCCGCCGCGCCCTTGCTCGGCCATTCGCCCGCCCACGCCCAGCAGGCGGCGGAAGCCATCATGACCAGTGACACGCAGTCCAAGCAAATCGCCGTGGAGTTCGAGCTTGGCGGCAAGACCGTTCGTCTTGGCGGCATTTGCAAAGGCGCGGGGATGATCCAGCCCGGCATGAGCGCCACGGGCGCGCGGCCTGCAGCCTTACCGGCAGGATTGCACGCGACCATGCTCTGCTTCATCACCACCGACGCCGCCATTGAGGCGAAGACACTGCAAGCCGCGTTGCGGGAAGCCGTGGCGCACAGCTTCAATCGCATCACCGTGGACGGCGACATGAGCACCAACGACACCGTGCTGGTGCTGGCGAATGGATTGGCGGAAAATCCAAAACTGGTAGCAGCCGACGTAAGGAGGCTCAAATTGAAGCGGGGAAAAGTTAGAGACTCCTCACGTCGTCTCCTACAAGACCTTCAAATTTTCCAATCCGCGCTGGATCACGTGACGCTCGAACTCGCGAAGATGATTGTGCGTGATGGCGAAGGCGTCCACCGCGTCGTGACCGTGCGCGTCACGGGGGCGAAAACCATTCAGGATGCCGATGCCGCCGCGCGCGCGGTGGCGAACAGTTCGCTCGTAAAAACGAGCTGGCACGGCGGCGACCCGAACTGGGGCCGCATTATTGACGCCATCGGCTATTCGCCCGCGACTGTCGTGGAGGATAAAATTGACATCGGCTACAGCACGCCCGGCAGCCACAAGATTCTCTGGTCGCTCAAGCGCGGCCAGCCGACGAAGGCGACCTTCAAGCAACTCTGCGCCGCCGCCGCGCCGAAAGAGTTCGACCTGCACATCAACCTGAACCTCGGCCAAGCCAGTGCCGTAATGTATGCCGCCGACCTGACCGAGAAATACGTGGACTACAACAAAGGCGACGTGACCGACCCGACGACGCTGGGAGGTTGAACTTGCACCCGCTTGGCCGATGCGGTAGCTCTTTTGTAGATACATTATGCAAGCAACCATCCAACAATGGGGAAACAGTCTGGCCTTGCGAATCCCCAAGGCGTTCGCGCAACAGACGAAAGTAAAAAGAGGCAGCCGGGTTCGCCTTGCCGTTGAAAAGGGTCGCTTGGTCGTGACGCCGACTACTCCCGAAAAGATTTCGTTGAAATCCCTGCTCGCGAAAGTCACGCCGGAAAACATCCACCCGGAAACCGATTGGGGCCCGCCCGTCGGCAAGGAGATTTGGTGAGGCCCGCCGGTTACGTTCCCGCCCAGGGAGACTTGGTCTGGTTCAACTTCGACCCGCAAGCCGGTCACGAGCAAGGAGGCCGCCGCCCGGCGGTGGTGCTTTCTCCCAAGGCTTACAACCGGCTGATCGGCCTGGCCTTGGTTTGTCCCGTCACGAACCGCGAGAAGGGGTATCCGTTTGAGGTCAAGTTGCCGGCTGAATTGCCGGTCAGCGGTGTGGTGTTGGCTGACCACGCCAAGAGTCAGGACTGGCGGGCGCGCCAGGCCGAGTTCATCGGCAAACTCGACGAAGCAACCCTGACCGCCGTGCTGCTACGAACTGGCAGTCTCCTGCAACGGGAGAAGGATTAACATGACTTCACCATGCCTCCATCAAGCCGCCAAGGCCAGTGCGGTCAAGTCCACTGCCGATCTGACCGAGAAATACGTGGACTACAACAAAGGCGACGTGACCGACCCAACGACGCTGGGAGGATAACTCAGTTACTATGGGCGCATCGTTCACCAACTTTCAATTCCGGTCGGCGGAGAACACCGCAGTCGCAAAGGCCGTGAAGCAACTTAGTGCTGCCAGAGCTTATGTCTCCAACGCGAAGGACGGCTGGGTAAGTGTCTATGACGAGGGTTGTGAAAACCAATCTGGCGAGGAAATCACCCGCGTTGCCAAGGGACTTTCGGAGCGCTTGGAGACGGCTGTGTTCGCCTTCCTCGTCCACGACAGCGACGTTTTTCAATACTCTGTCTTTGAAAAGGGAGCCTTGAGAGATGAATACAATTCAGACCCCGATTATTTTGGCGAAGTCAGCCTGGAAGACCGCGCTCGATCGGCCGGCAAGACCAGCCTGCTCATTCAATTTTGCAAGCCTGGGGTTGATGAATCGGTCCTACGAGCATTGCTCCGTCAATCTACGCCCGCAGAAGATGCTCGGTCGGCAGACCCATCTAGCAACTGCGTATTCGCCGAAGATCAACTCCGCCACTTGGCCGATCTGCTCGGCATGGTTCCCGCCCGCACGGCCATGGGTTTCTCCAGTTTCGCTGAGGGAGAGATTGAGGATGGTGCCGGGAGCCGACGCTGTTTCAAATTCATCAAGTCAGCGGGCTACGAGAAAGTATTTAAGCGAAACCAAAAGCTGATCGAGGCGGTCAGAAAAGGGGCCTCTGCTGAGGTAGCCGCTCTCCTCGCAGAGGGCTTGCCGCCGGATGCACGTGCCTCGTCCGGAGAAACGGCCTTGATGATCGCGCTCGGGAAGGGCGACATCGAGATTAGCCGGCAACTCATACAGGCTGGAGCGAACCTTCATGCCACGGACACCGTGATGGGGGGAACAATCTTGAGCTACGCCATCGTTTCTGACAGTCCAGAGGTGGTGAAGCTGGTTCTTAATCATGGAGTCAACCCTTCAGTCATCGATGGTTCCGGACGAACTCCGCTCATCAAAGCAATCGACTTAATAAGTCTCCAGAGGTTCTCATTAGAAATCATTGACTTGCTGGTTGGGGCCGGCGCCGATGTAAACCAGGCTGGAGACGTGCAGTACATACTTCCCCCTCGTGTCATCTACGGAATAACACCCATCATCTGGGCGGTCCGATGGGGCAATGTAAATGCAACGCGAAGATTGCTTGAATTGGGTGCTAATCCGGTGGCAAAAGATGCGATGGCTCATGCCCGGGGAAAATTGAAACGCGTCCACGACGAGCTTCTCGAAGCTGACCAAATGAAACCGCAATTTAGGGAAGCTGCGTTGAGGCGGCTCGCTGCTCGCGCTGCAGATCGTGAGTTGATTGTCGAATTACTTTCAGCACCGACGGCACACATTCAAACCTGACCTCATGCAAGACCTGATCGCCAAGGCCGCGACGCTGCTCGAAGCGTTGCCGTATGTTCAACGCTTCCGCAGCCAGACGTTCGTCGTCAAATACGGCGGTAGCTTCATGGACTCGCCGGATCCCGCCGTGCGCAATGGCGTGGCGCGTGACGTCGTGTTCCTCGAAGCCGTGGGCATCAATCCCGTCGTCGTGCATGGCGGCGGCAAGGCGATCACGCGCGCTATGGATGCAGCCGGGTTGAAGGCGAATTTCATCCAGGGCATGCGCGTCACCGACGAGGCGACCGTCAACGTCGTGGACCGGGTGTTGTCGCGTGAAATCAATCCGGAAATTGTCAAAACCATCGAATCGCTCGGCGGCAAGGCGCGGGGGTTTTGCGGCGCGGACATTTTCAAATGCCGCAAACTGTGGCTCGACGACCAGAACAAGCCCGGAGCGAAAATCGACATCGGCTTCGTCGGTGAAGTCACAGGCGTGAATGTCGATCCCTTGCGTGAGTGCATCCGGCGCAGCATCACGCCGGTCATCAGCCCCACCGCCCTCGGCGAGGACGGCA
>JBKJSC010000010.1:0-5154 GCA_046593035.1 Limisphaerales bacterium
TCCGCGCGTTCCTCGAAGAGCGGCGCGCGGCTGGCGCGAAGGGGAAGAACTGGCTGTTCTTCGGCGACCAGCGCGGGGCGACGGATTTTCTCTTCCGCGAGGAAATCGAGGCGATGCAGCAAGACGGCACGCTGACGCGGCTCGACTTGGCATTCAGCCGCGATCAGGCGGAGAAGATTTACGTGCAGACACGGATGCTGGAGCACGCGAAGGATCTCTACGCGTGGCTGGAGGAAGGCGGCGGCTTCTACGTCTGTGGCGATGCCTCGCGCATGGCGAAGGATGTGGACGCGGCGCTGCATCAAATCATCCAGGCTGTCGGCGGAAAGTCGGCCGAGGAAGCCACGGCCTACGTGGCGGAGTTGAAGAGGGACAAGCGCTACCAGCGGGACGTGTATTGAATCAGTAAGTGGGAATCGAGGAAAGTTGCCGCACAATGTTGGCCTCACGGCTTTATACCGGACGAATAGACAGATCGGTCGGTGTTTCGTCCGTATTTCATCTTTGGCAAAAGAAAGCTTGGCTGAAAACTTCGTTGTAGCGGCGGTCTGTGACTGTCGGCCGCGCCCGCTACTCGACTTCGGCCGTGACGATGTTGAGGATTTTGGTTTCGCGGCGGTGAAGCAGGCGTCCGAGAGGGGCGAGTGTCATCCAATAGCCAAACGCCGTGAGCGCGGCGATTAGGACGGAGAGGAGCAGGTTCACCGGCACCCAACTCGGCCATTCGGCGAGCTGCCAGAGCAAATCCAACAACGGCGGCACCAGCGCCGGCAGCATCACCACGGGAAAAAGCAACTGGCAGAAAACCATCACGAGCATGGTCAAGGCAGGCAGTTTGGTTGGCTTTACTGTGCCGGATTCGACGCGGTAGGGCACGAGGATGGAAAGCAAATTGCCACCGACGCTGCTAAGGAGGAGCAAGGTCACAAGCTGAAACATGCCGGCGATGACGGACCGGGTGGGGAGTTGCAGCCACACCGAGGTGAACGCGATGAGCATCAGTCCAAACAACGCGCTGATGGGCCAGCTTGCGAGGTTTTTGCCGAGCAGGATCAGCCGACGATCCACCGGCGAGAGAACCAGCGCGCGAAACCCCTGGCGATCGAACCCGAACTGGTTGGCCATAAATTGCGCCGCCATGAAATTTGAAAAAATGATGACACCCGTGATGATAAACGGTTTTGCGACGTCCGGTATTTTTGGGGCGGATTTGAAGAGCAAGCTTGAACCGAGAATTACCGTTACGAGGAAGGACATCCCCCACGCCATTTTCACTTCGGGTGCCCGGAGCATCGAGCGGAAAGTGGCGAGGGCAACGGCGGCGGCTTGTTCGGGCACCAGCGGAGGATGGAGTTCGAGAAAGTTATCGTGCGCCTTCTCGGGAAGCTTGGCAGCGGGAGTAGAGGAATTGGAAATATCGCTGACGGCCTTTGCACCGGTATCACCTTGGTAGAATCGCACGGTGCCCTGATAAGCGCGGCGCAGTCCCAACGCACCGATGCCGACGCAACCCAGTGTACCCAGCAAGGCCGGCCAGACACGGTGCTCCGCCAACGCCTGCGCGCCCACCGGCAACCACAAGGGCGGGATGAATTTTTGAACCGCGATCAAATTGTTGAGACTCTCCCGGTCGGCGACCTGACGTGTTTCGCTCTGACGCTGCGCTTGCGCCGGCGTGGTGGTGGTCTGGGGTGGGGGACGGCTGGGACGGCCAAAGACATTGAAGTAGAGGGTCGGCAAATGGCTTATCAACACAAAGCCGATGGTGATACCCATGATCACCGACCGGCGGCGGCGTGGATTGATCATCGTCGCGGCCAGCCACCCGCGCAGGCAATACGTCCACGCCGTGATCATGAAGACCATGCCCCAGGCGAGCGGCAACAACAGTAGCATCGCCGGCCCGCGCGCGAACGCAAGACCGATAGCCAGACCGGTCATTGCCGGCACGACCAAGATGATGCTCAAGGTCAGGTGTGACGCGATATAGTTGACGACGAACATTTGGCCGAGCGCGACGGGCAGGTGCATCAAACGCTGGAGGTCGATGGTCTCCGAGCGTTGAAGTTCCGCGAGCAAGCCGATGGTCCAGAAGAACAGAAACCCTGCGGTCAGGCCAAACCAGATGCCCATAACCACCATCGGTTTCACGTCACCCAAGCCAAGCGCCGCTCCCAGCAGAGTGCCGACAAAGCTCACGCCTCCCAGCACCACGGTGCCGACGGCGACGATCACGGCCAGGATGGCGCCGAGTCCGCCGCTGCGCCGCCACTGATTGCGCGTCAATCGCCAGCGCAGCCACAAAATGGTTTTAAGTTGTTCCCAGTTCACTCAGCCCTCCAGCCAGCTTAACTTCGGTCCCTCTTGCTCGCCGTGACCCACGACAGCGAGGAACTTGTCCTCCAGCGAACCGTCGCGGCGCAACTCCTCCATCGTGCCTTGATGAACCAGTTGGCCGCGCGCGATGATGCCCACGTCGGAGCACAGCTTTTCCACGATCTCCAGCACATGCGACGTGAGAAAAACCGTCGCGCCGCGCTCCACGCAGCGTTTGAGCGTGTCGCGCAGCACGCGCGAAGCAACGGCGTCCACGCCTTCGAACGGTTCATCGAGAAACAGCAAATCCGGGTTGGGAATGAGCGCGGCGGCGAGGGCTAGTTTTTTCTTCATGCCGTGCGAAAATTCGAGTGTGAGCTTCTTCTCTTCCCGGATCAGATCCATCATGGTGAGCAATTGTTCACATCGCTCCTTCAACGTGGCTGGCGGCAGCAAATACATGCGGCCAATAAAGGTTAGATATTCCCGCGCGGTCAGGTTGTCAAAGAGCGCGAGATTCTCCGGCACCACGCCGATGCGCCGCTTGACGGCAAGCGCGCGGTCCAGATCACTCACATCCTCGCCGAGGATGTGCATGGAGCCGGCGCTGGGCGCGAGCAGTCCGGTGAGCATCTTGATGGTGGTGGATTTGCCTGCGCCATTGGGACCGAGAAAGCCGTAGAAGCGACCCGCTTCGATTCGCAGACTAAGTTGATTGACGGCGCGAAAGGTTCCGAAGTCACGGGTCAGGTTGGAGGTCTCAATGGCGATATTCATGAGTGTTCAACGCGCCGCAGCCTACCGGGTGCGGGCTGGCGGAGCAATGTTTAAGACGGTCAACCCATGGAAAGAGGAACGACAAAACTTCCACTCGCTTTGCGGCGGCTTTTTCTTATTCTTTCCGCCCATCGCAAGTTCCTACGGGTGCTTGCAGTGGAAATGAATCGTTCCGATCTGACGGTTCAACACTTTAACATTTTAACTTTTTACGATGACTAGCACGCAAATCCGCCAGTCGTTTCTCGACTTCTTCAAGTCGAAGCAGCACACCATCGTCCCCTCGTCCTCGCTCATGCCGGACAGCCCGAACCTGCTCTTCACGAACGCCGGCATGAACCAGTTTGTGCCCATCTTCCTCGGCCAGACCAAATGCCCTTACACGCCCGGTCGCGCGGCGGACACGCAAAAGTGTATTCGCGCTGGCGGCAAGCACAACGACCTCGACGATGTTGGCCTCGACACTTATCACCACACGTTCTTCGAGATGCTTGGCAACTGGTCCTTTGGTGACTACTTCAAGAAGGAAGCCATCGACCGGGCGTGGGAACTCGTCGTCGGCATCTGGAAGTTTCCGCCGCAGCGCCTCTACGCCACCATTTACAATCCGGATAAGACGAAGGGCGACCCATCGGACAGAGATGAGGAGGCGTGGAGTTTTTGGGCGGAGAAATTCCGCGCCGCCGGACTCGACCCCGCCATCCACATCGTCAACGGCAACAAGAAAGATAATTTCTGGATGATGGGCGACACCGGCCCGTGCGGTCCCTGCTCTGAACTTCACGTCGATCTCACGCCGCTCGGCGACACGCGCGGCTCGCTGGTCAACCAGGGCGACGCCCGTTGCATCGAGATTTGGAACCTCGTCTTCATCCAGTTCAACGCGAACCCCGACGGCACATTCACGCCGTTGCCCGCGCAGCACGTGGACACCGGCATGGGCTTCGAGCGCGTCACCAGTATTATACAGGGCACCCGGGGCTTCACCGACTTCGCCCACGCCAAAATCTCGAACTACGAGACCGACATCTTTCGCCCCATCTTCGCCGCCTTGGAAAAGATGAGCGGGAAAAAATACACGAACACACTCCCACAATTCGCGGGGAGCGCGACCGTCCCGGTCGCATCGGTCGGCGTCCCGCCGAGCGATTCTTCGCGCGAGGTTGCGCCGAGTTCGTCAGCGTCTCTGACTTCGCACGCTCCTGGAGCTGTTGCGCGAGACGCGCAGCAGAGCGACCGGGACGGTCGCGCTCCCCAGGATCAAATCGCCATCGACATTGCGTTCCGTGTCATTGCCGACCATATCCGCACGTTGAGCTTCGCGATTGCCGACGGCATCCAGCCTGGAAACAACGACCGCAACTACGTCCTCCGCCGTATCCTGCGCCGCGCCGTGCGCTATGGTCGCACGCTCGGTTTTCACGAACCGTTCTTCTACAAACTCGTGGACGTGCTCGCCGAAACGATGGGCGATGTCTTCCCCGAAATCCGTGCGAAGAAAAAGAACGTGCAGGAAACCATCCAGCGCGAGGAAGAGGCGTTTAACAAGACTCTGGATAAAGGCTTGGAAATTTTTGAGGACGTTGTGCGTCTTGAAAATGATCTTCAACAAACCGCCAAAGAGTTAAAACTTCCCGTAGCAACAATGTTGAATGACGAAGAAATTATAGATTTCAACAAGCGATACGTTGCAAACAAGTGGTTTGAAGTTCCTGAAACTGTTCGGAAGAAAACAATCGCTGCCTTCGGTGAACGAATGCTCGGATGTTCGCGGCAATTGGATTCAAGTCTTCGGAAGTTGAACGCAAGTCTGTGGACACAAATAGCACGCCCAAGCGAAAAGATTCTCATGCGCGCAGATGGTTTTCGCGCCGCCGCAGAACAATTTGAAAGCGTAGCATTCGCGGAAGATTGGTATGACAATGTCGGAGAAGAATACTTTCCGAATTGGCAAGAGATTAGTCAGTCGCTCGCAGAAATTGAATCACACACTAATCAAGTGCGAGGCGGTGCGGCATTCTTGCTTTACGACACCTACGGTTTCCCGCTCGACCTCACCGA
>JBKJSC010000087.1:0-5572 GCA_046593035.1 Limisphaerales bacterium
CGCCGCCAACGCCCGCGCGCCGCGAACATGTTCCACTCCGACGAAGAGGACGAAGGCCAATACCAAAGCGCCGAGACAGACAGCGATCATGCGAAGCCGTTTTTTGCGCACCTTCGGACGCTACTCACGCGCCCCTTCAGCCGCAAGTCGATAAGCGGTCGCGCTCCGTCTTTGTGACTCTGTTTTGGACTAAGGCTTTCAAAGTGGTTTATTACGTGTGGCGGGGCCATCCGCGCAGGTGCGAAGTCATGCAAAGTTGATGTTATTGCGCAGGCCATTCTCACCAGAGGAGCGCAGCAGCCGCAGGAAATGGCCGCACTCCGCGTCTCTGGTTGGCCGACGGATCAACACGACAATTCCAGAGTGGGGCTTTGATTTGGCCAGCGAAAGAAAGTCATCGCGATTGCAAGTGATCAACACCGCATTTTGCTCGTGGGCAAGTGCCAGCACGGCCTCGTCAGCAGTGTCCGTCGGGAGAAATTCACGAAGCCGGTGCGGTTTGTGTCCCGCCTGCTGGATGACCCGGGCGATGGCATCAGGAACGTCCTGATCCAGGAGAAAAATCATTCGTCAGCACCGGACAGTTGGCGGGCCACCAAGTAATCAATCTCGGCGAGATGATCTTCATAGTAGGCCAGGCATTCATAGACTTGCGCGCGGGTCAAACTTGGAAGTTGGCGGATGACGGAATCCACCGTTTCGCCGTTCTGCAACAAACCGACCACGTCATGAACGCCGATACGCGTGTTCTCAATGCGCGCCTTCCCGCCGCAAACGCCGGGCGTCCTGACGATATACCGATAAGTTTCAACTGTCGCAGCCATGAGCGCACGCTACTACAACCTGCACGGGGCAACAACGTCTTTGTGCAGGATTCAAATTCCGGCGACCGGAGATCGCCGTCAGGCAGTTGGTCGATACAACAACGCCACTTCCGTCGCGACTTTCTCCGTTTCCGCATTTGTTTCGAGTCGAATCCAGCGCAACGCGGCTTGTCGGCAGAACCAGGTCAACTGACGCTTGGCGAACTGGCGGGTGCGCGCTTTGACCAGTTCGATGGTTTCGCCAAGCGGGCGTTCGCCGTGCAGATGTTCCACCACCTGCCGGTAGCCGATGGCTTGCATCGCGGTGCGATTTTGGGCGAGGCCGTGTTGCAGGAGCTGCTCCGTTTCAGTCACTAGGCCGCACCGGAACATCTCGTCCACGCGCGCGTCGATGCGCTGACGCAAGTCCTCGCTGGGGCGGTAAAGGCCGAAGTGAGAGGGGCGAGGTGAGAGGGGGCAGGCGGGAGGTTGCGGCGGCCAGGCCGCGCGTTGAATGGAGAACGGTTGGCCCGTTTGGCGGATGACTTCCACGGCGCGAATGACGCGGCGAGGGTTTTGCCGGTCGATCTTTTGGAACGTCACCGGATCGCGCTCCTCTAACTCTCGCAGCAAGTCGGGTAACGGCATCGCTTCGAGTTCCGCCCGAAGCGCGGCATCCGGAGGCGGCGCGTCACCCAGTCCTTCGAGATACGCCTTGAAGTAAAGCCCGGTGCCGCCGCAGAAAATCGGGACATGACCGCGCGCTTGGATCTCGTTGACGGCGGCGGTGGCCAGACGGACGAAGGTTGCCGCATCGAAGCTTTCGGTCAAGTCCACGACATCAATCAGGTGATGCGGCACGCGCTGGCGTTCCGCCGGCGAAGGCTTGGCAGTGCCAAGGTCGAGGCCGCGATAGACCTGCATGGAATCGACGGTGATGATTTCGCCGCCCAATTTTTCGGCCAGCCGCAGAGCCACGGCGGATTTACCCACGGCGGTAGGGCCGGCGAGGAAGAGTGGCGGACGCACGGTGTCGGCGGCAGTTGCGCGGAGTTACGGTGCGCCGGGTTTGGCGAGCGCCGCCTCTTGCGCCTCCCCGCCCGATTCCTTTTTCCACGAGAGGATGAAGAGCAGGCCGACGCCGACGCAGATGGCGCTGTCGGCCACATTGAACGCGGGGAAGCCGAGTTCGCCGCCGCCCCGGCGGTTGACGTAGAAGTAAAGGAAGTCCGTCACATGGCCGACGTTGATCCGGTCGATGAGATTTCCGATGATGCCGCCGAAAATGAGACCGAGCGAAAGCTGGCCCAGCGGTGTGTGGGCGTCGAAATGACGGCGGTTCAGGAATAGAACGAGCAGGGCAACGAGCGACACGATGGTCAGCAACTCGTTGTTGCCATGAAACAGGCTCCAAGCGGCACCAGTGTTGCCCCAGTGAACTAGGCGGAAAAAACCGTCGATCACGATTTTTTCCCGGAGATAGGGCAGGTCGCCGAGATAATCCCGCACGGCGAATTTTGTCACCTGATCCAACGCGGTGATCCCGACCGCCACCCAGGTCATCCGCGTGATGGAAGTGTGAGCCATTCGTGCTGGCGTTTGCCTTAACGCGCGGCGGGGATCAACTCATACGCATCGGCATGATGACGTAGAGGAAGGGGCCGTTGATCTTGACGACTCCGGGGCTGAGTTCGTCCGACAGCTCCAGGAAAACTTCGTCGGTGTCCAGCGCCTTCAACGGATCGAGCAGATAGCCGGGGTTGAACGCGATGGCCATTTCCTTGCCTTTGTAATTGATGGCGATACTTTCCTGGGCTTCGCCGACTTCCGGCGTGTTGGCCGTGATGGCGAGATTGTTTTTTGTGAAGGCCAGTTTGACCGAGTTGGATTTCTCGCTGGTCATGAACTCGGCGCGGCGCAAGGCTTGCAGCAATTCTTCGCGCACCAGGCTGATGCGTTCCTTGGTTTCAGTCGGGATGACCTGGCGATAGTTGGGGTAATTGCCCTCAATCAGCTTGGAGATCAGCAGCACGGAGAAATCCTTCTCGCCGCTCAACGTGAACGCGACCTGGTTGTCGGTGAATTTCATCTCCACGTCGCCTTTGACCTGCAACAGGCGGTTGAGCTCGTTGATGGCCTTGGTTGGCACGATGAATTCTGCCAACTTTTCCTGGCCGATGTTCAGTTCCTCTTCCGTCAGTGCCAGCCTTCGGCCATCGGTGGCCACCATGGTGAACTTGTCCTCTTTCAGACTTACGAATATTCCATTCAGCACGTAGCGGGTTTCGTCTGTGCTGATCGCGAAGGAAGTCCGGCGGAGCATGGATTTGAATTTTTCTTGGGGAAGCGAAATCTTTTTGTTCTCCTTAAACTGCGGCAGTGGTGGAAATTCTTCGGCACCGATCCCCTTGATCTTGTAAAAGGACGCCCCGGCCCGCAGCGAGCAGGTGTTCTTGTCGTCCACTTCCAGCTCAATTTCCGGCGTCGGAAGTTCCCGGACGATGCCGAACAGGCGCTTCGCAGGCAGCGTGGCCTCCCCCGCTTTGCTCACTTGCGCCTCGACCGCGCAGGAAATGGTCACATCCAGATCCGTCGCCGTCAGTTCCAGCTTGCCCTTGTCGGCGCGCAGCAAAACATTGGAAAGGATCGGGAGCGTCGTGCGGGAGCTGACGATGTTTTGGACGGCTTGCAGCCCGTTGATCAATTGTTCTTTGGCGATAGTCAGTTTCATGTCGTCCTAATATGTATCCTTCTGAAGGAAATCACTCTTATTATTAAGGGCTGTGAATAATGCAAACAAACCGGTGTGTCAAGGTAACTGCAAGCATTTAGAACTCGAAAACGGAGCGAGGAAAAAAACGGGCGAAAAGAAGAACCCCTGGAACTCCGACTTATCGACAATCGGCACAGACTGTTCACAGACGACTGGCAGGAAACGAGGCGTTGGCAACCCGTTTAATCACCAGTGGCAGGACTTGCGCAACGCGCTCGCTCTCTTCGGCTGAAGAATCGCGTCCAAGAGACAGCCGAACCAAGGCGTTGGCCTCTTGGGCAGGCACGCCCATCGCGGACATCACATGAGAGGGTTCCAGCGAACCGGCGGAACAGGCGGAACCGCTGGAAGCGCAGATTCCCTCCAAATCCAGACCCGCCAGTAATGCAATGCTGTCGCAGCCTTCCACGGTAAAAGAAATGGTGTTGGCCAATCGCGCAGTGCGAGAGCCACGAAAGTGAACACCGGGCAGGGAATCAATCAGGGCGAGCAAGCGTGCGGAGAGAGGAGCGAGTGTAGCATTGGGGAAAACCGGTTTTTTGACGAACCGTTCCATCGCCATTGCCAAACCCATGATGGCCGCCAAATTCTCCGTTCCCGCGCGCCGCTCGTTTTCGTGGCCACCGCCGAAGAGAATCGGATCGGGTTGCAAGGGCGATTTGATGAAGAGGGCGCCCGCGCCTTTTGGGCCGTGGAATTTGTGGGCGCAGACGGAAACCAGATCAGCGTTGAACTGGTGGATCGTGTCAAACGGTTCCTTGCCGAACCATTGCACGGCGTCCGTGTGAAACAAAACACCCCGCGCTCGGCACAGCGCGCCTAATTCCGCGACGGGTTGGATCGTGCCGGTCTCGTTGTTGGCGGCCATGATCGAGACCAGCGTGGTATCGGGGCGGATCGCTCTGGCTAACGAGTCCACGCTGACCCGGCCCTCGACGTTCACCGGCAAATACGTGACTTCAAATCCTTCTTTGCGCTCCAAGTACTGACAGCAGTGCAGCACCGCATGATGTTCGATGGCGGAGGTGATGAGATGGCGGCCTTTGGAGCGGAGCAGTCGCGCGACACCGAAGATGGCGAGGTTGCTGCTCTCCGTGCCGCCACTGGTGAAGATCACCTCGCTGGGTTTGC
Source organism: Limisphaerales bacterium (assembly GCA_046593035.1). Taxonomy (GTDB): domain Bacteria; phylum Verrucomicrobiota; class Verrucomicrobiia; order Limisphaerales; family JAYTXL01; genus JAYTXL01. The sequence goes on from JBKJSC010000087.1 coordinate 4,708, forward strand.
TGCCCAAAACCTTGGCGACGCGATCCCGCGCGTCATCCAGGATCGCGCGCGCCCGACGCCCGACGTGATGCACGCTGGACGGATTGCCCCAAACCTCGTCCAGATACGGCAGCATGGCCTCGCGGACGACCGGGTCGAGCGGCGTAGTGGCGTTGTAATCAAAGTAAATCGTCCGCACGGACATCTCTTAACGCAGATCGAATAATTAAACAACGGTGCCGAGGAAATTGGTTCGACTTGCCGGCGCATCGATTGCATGCTCGCTCACTGAAGAATCGTTCGCTTATGCAACCGTCCCTTTTCCAACGCGCCAAGACTTGGCCTCATCTGCTTATCCTCCTCACGCTGCTCGCCCCGTCCGCGCGGGCTGATGACTGGCCGCAATGGCTCGGGCCGCAACGCGACGCCGTCTGGCGCGAGACGGGCATTCTCGCGAAATTTCCCGCCACTGGTCCGGCGTTGCGGTGGCGCACGGAAATAGGTGCCGGTTATTCCGGTCCCGCCGTGGTCAAAGGCCGCGTCTATGTTACTTATCGCGTCCTCCCCAAAGACACGAAGAATCCCGCCGATCCCTTTCAACGCGGCAAGATTCCCGGCAGCGAGCGCGTCCTTTGCCTGAATGAAGCCGACGGCAAAATTCTCTGGCAGCATGAATACGATTGTCCCTACGACCTGAGCTATCCCTCTGGCCCGCGCACCACGCCGACGGTTCACGAAGGCAAAGTCTATACGCTCGGCGCGGAAGGAAACCTCCTCTGTCTCGACGCGGAAAAGGGAACCGTGCTGTGGTCGAAGGATTTCAAAAAAGATTACGGCGCGAAGACGCCGTTGTGGGGCTTCTCGGCGCATCCGCTGATCGACGGTC
>JBKJSC010000259.1:0-6174 GCA_046593035.1 Limisphaerales bacterium
GAACAAGCCTCGCAGGCGGTCATCGAGAAGCTTACCACGGACACCCTGCCCGGCATCACCGCCGCCAAGCTGACGGCGGTGACGGCTTTGCGCCAGTCTTACATTGACGCGAACACCACCCAAACCGCCGCGCAAAGCGACGCCACCACCGCACGCGCGGAACTGGACGAGATGCTCAAATCCATCACGCAACGCCGGATGACCCTGCAATTCGCCGCCGACGCCGAAGGGCTTTGGCCCGACCCGGCCCACGCGGGCATCCGCAAGGAGTTTTACTTGCCGCCGGGCCTGCCGTTCACGGGGTAGTTATTTGTCCACGCATCATGTCTAAACTAAAAATGCACACTCGCGCGATGTTTGCCTTCTTCGCAGGACATAAAAGCGCATCATTTTGTCGGGCGCTTTGGTTATGCCTACTGTTGGATAGTTTGCCTGTAGTCAACACCTCCCTCGCGCAACAAAAGCCGGTCGAATTTGAAGCGGAGGGCGTTCTTGATTACATAGGCTACTCAGAGGGCCAAACGACAGCGATCTCTGTGCGTCGTTCGCGGTTCAAGGTTTCTGTGCGTGATTGCCTTTGGCGGATTCGCGTTGAAATCGAACGCGCGCCTTTCGATTATGTCGAGTCCGGCACAGACGGCATCAATGTTTATACTCTCGTGTCGCTTATGAAGCACACGGAGAAGGTAAAGCGTGAAGGGCAAAGGATTCCTGAGAATGTCGGTGAGGCGGAGATTGTGCCCGGCAACATACCCAGGGAAACCATTCACGCCCCGGAAATTCCCTTTCTGTGGCTGGCGTATGCTTCAGCGTGCTATTTTGAAACGAACCACACGGATCGCTTGTGTTCACTCGAAATCACTGGGAAGCACAATCCATACTCCTTGCGTTCAACCATTCCGGCATCTTGGACAGTTTCCAAAACTCATCCTGGTTTGCCGGTGAGAGTGGTCGCCATGCGGGAGGGTACCATTCCCTATTGGGATGATCCACAATATGGCCCTTGGGTAAAAGCACCTGCACTAGCTAGGTTTATGCCTCCATATGATCAGGGTTGTACGAATTTCATCTTTCAAGTTGGAGGGCACACAAATCTAGGAACGATTCAAATCCCTACCAGGGCTGATTTCCAGTTTTTCGGGCAGAAATCGGGAGGCAAATCAAAGGATGAACTGTCCCTTGGGCTCGCGGTCACAATCACCCTGACAAATATTCGTGACACGCTCAACTTGGATCGGCTGATTCCAACAGTTCAGGGCGTCACTCTTTGTGCAGATTACCGTTTTGCGTTTGAGTCCTCAAAAGTGTTAGGTCCGATTCACTACAACTTTGACGAGGATTGGTTGAGCGATCAAGGCTTGAAGGAACGGACGGAATTCAAGGAGCAGAAAATGAAGAACCTGAAATTCTATCCTCTCGTGGGAAATAGCGCCCAAAGTCCGACCATAGAGGCCCAACTCAGGATCAAGTGGTTGGTGATTTCGGCGTCCTCATTAAGTTGTTTACTCCTTTGGTTACTGATAAGAAACAAACAAAAAACGAAAGGTAATAAGTAAAATGAAAACAAAATCCCTCATCCTAAACGCACACAATCGTTCCAAGTGTATACTAGTTCTAGCGTTCGTTACTCTGTTGCTTGCCACAACGTCTGTTCGGGCACAGTGGACTTGCCCGTACTCCGTACCTGGTGACGGATCTACAGTAGACTGTATTGCGATCCCGGTGGGGACGGGAACTAACATGGTTATGGTTTTGAAGTGTTTTTACACGAAGGCTTCACAAAATGTCTTTTGTTATGCGAATCCGGGTCTGGCCACCTATTGTAAGGTGGACACAAATTACGTGAGTGTGACCATCACGGATTGGACTGGAAACTGTGCATATATTACTCTGCCAAACGGAGGCACTGCCAAATCATTTACCATGAATGTCGCAGTGCGTGCAAGGACCGCGGATTCGCCGACACTTTCGACTGAGTCATGCACAATTCCTCCTCTTAATACAAATAGCTACAGTATGTGGCCTGCGCAAAAGAGCGTTCGGTTATTCCAAGCTTCGGCGGTACCAATCAATCGTCCCTTGACGGTCGCGAAGGCCGAAGGGCAGCCTGACCGGTTACTCCAATCGGCGGTGGTGCCAGTTCCCCGCAGGAGGGTTGCTCTTGATTCGGCGGACTAGAAAACGCCATTGTGATCATTCGTTCCGGGTGGCATGGCTCAAGTTTGTCATGCCGCCCGGTCTTCAAACCCGGCCTCAGCAGATTACACTTACTTCGTGAAATCGTTACTGCGCATATTTTATGGTTCAGCGGCTGTCATTCTATTTTTAACAGCCGCAGCGAAGCTGGTCAGTGCCACGGGTAAGGCGCGTGCCCTTGCCTTGCCCGATCCGCTCCTGACGCTTACCAATCGTGAAGTATTGGTATTGGTGGGTGGCATCGAGTTGCTGCTGGCTGGCTACTTGTTGTTCGGTCGTCGGTCCTGGTTGAAAGCGCCGTTGGTGGCGTGGCTGGCCACCAACTTTCTCATCTACCGCCTTGGCTTGGTGTGGATGGGAATTCACGCACCCTGCGGCTGCTTGGGAACCATCACCGACGCCTTGGCCATCCCGCCCGCCACCGTCGATCTGCTGATGAAGATTGTCTTGGCCTATCTGCTGGCGGCGGGTTACGGCCTGCTGCTCCTTGAATGGTGGCGCGGGCGCAAGCGCGCGGAGCCAAACCTTCCCGTGCTGAATGAAAACCCGGCGAGTTGATTCGAGTTCGGCGCTCCGGTTCTGTGAAAGATCGACCAGCCGGCTGATGGGAATACACTCTGGGCCGGAACCATGCAGGTGAAAGCGACCATAGACCGGCGATGCGAGCGTAGGATCGGCGTCGCGCCGGTCTCCCGGCTCCCGCAACCGCTTCACGCTGGAAGGGAGCGCGAACCGTCCCGGTCGCACCCGTCGGCGTCGCGCCGACGGGTCCACGGCCACCGCCTGCGTACCAAACGGGGTCTCCCTTCGGCGGCGGGGATTTCCGGCGGGACGCCGAAAACAGCGGGCGAGACGCCACGCGCTCCCAAACGAACGGTGTCGTTCCGGCTTAAACCTTGAAACCGATTCCACACGCGGCCACGGAGGTGATCGACGCGGAGGTCTTTGGCCCGAGGCCGAAGCCGGCGGACGTGACGCCCGCGCTACCACGGACCAAATCCGATCCGCGCTGGTTGCGTTGGATGGGATCGTGGTGCGCCCCGTTACTGTTCGTGCTGGTGCTCTGGCAGGCGACGCCCTTGGGCACCGCCTTCGGGTATTATGGCAATGAAAGTTTCAACGTGATGAAAGCCCTGCTCACCGTCGAGGGGCATGGCCTCTATCGCGAGGTGTGGAGCGATCAACCGCCGTTGTTCACCTTCCTGCTCGCCGGGTTGTTCAAGTTGTTCGGGTTCTCGGTCCAGGCCGCGCGGCTGCTGGTGTTGTTTTTCGGCGCGTTGCTGGTGTGGGCTTTTTATCAATGCTTGCGCCCCAAAACTGGGCCTTTGGCTGCGTGGGCCGCGCTCGCACTATTGATCTTCGCGCCGAATTTCCTGCAACTCTCCGTTTCGGCCATGATCATGATTCCGTCGCTCGCGCTGGCGATGCTGGCGGTGTGGGCGTTGCTGCGCTGCCGGGAGAGTCACCGGCGCGGGTATCTGCTGCTGTCCGGCGTGTGCCTCGCCCTGTCGCTGCAAACCAAGATGGACACGCTGCTGCTCATTCCCGCCTTCGTGCTGGAGTTGTTCCTGGCCCGCCGCAAAGCCAGTGATACCAACTACGGGTATTCTTCGGTAGAACTCCCGTCCCTTCTCCCTCACCCTAACCCTCTCCCGCTGGGAGAGGGGACAGCCACGGAAGTGCGCCGTCACCCCGAGTCCTTTACTTCCCACCCAGCGCGGAGTGCGTCGCTCCCTCTCCCAGCGGGAGAGGGCCGGGGAGAGGGAGGACGGTGCCCCCTGCCCACCTCCCGGATTCCAGAGAAATTCACTCGCACTTGGTATGGCTCGCCGTTGTTCCTGTGGCTGGGGACGGTGGCCGGGGTGTTCCTGCTCGTGGCCATCGCATTGGGCTGGGATGCCGAATCGCTCATTGGGACGCATCTGAGCGTGAAAACCCGGACGGCCTTTCAAAGCACCGGTAGCAACGCTTCCCTCGGCAACATGCTGACGATGGAATACGGCACCAACCTGCTCGCGTTGGCGGGCGTGGCGCTGGTCTTCTGGCGCAAGCGGTGGGATTTGGTTTTTCCGGTGGCGTGGCTGGCGACGGAATTGATCGTGCGCAGCTGGCACCGGCCCTTCTGGCATTATCATTATCTACATCTCGCCGTGCCGCTGGCGTGGCTGGCGGGCCTCGCCTTGAAACTCGGCTGGGACTGGCTGCTGAGTTTTGAACTGGCGGATTTCAAAAAGCCGCCGTTCAAAGGCGCAATCGTGTTGCTGATCTTTTCCCTGCTGCTGTCGCTGGCGGCGGTGGAGTTGCCAGACAAGGCGCGGCGCGAATGGACGCTGTTGCATCCCACGGAACCGCGCTCTGCCTGGGAAGTGGTGCGGTTGTTGAAGGCGGAGAAGGTGCGGACACGCTGGGTCTTCACCGACAACGTGATGTTTCCGTTCCACGCCGGGCTGCCCGTGCCGCCAGAAATCGCCGTGCTGTCCACGAAGCGATTGCAGGCCGGGCTGATCACGCCGGCGGAAATCCTCGACGTCCTGCGCCGCTACCGCCCGGAACAGGCGGTGGTGTGCCGGGGCATTTTTGATAAAACCATCGTGGCGTATCTTAAGGAACATTACACGCTGAAGCTGGAAGACGGGGGGTTGCGGTATTATGTCTTGAACGAAATCGCCGCCGTTAAACCTGCCAAACCATGACGAACACCTCGCCATTTTCCCGTACATGTCGCGCCGCCTTTACGTTACTGGAACTGCTGGTGGTCATCGGTATCATCGCGATTTTGGCCAGCCTGATTTTTGCCTCGCTCGCGCGGAGCAAGGAGAAGGCCCGCAGCGTCGCCTGCCTGGGTCATCTCAAGCAATTGGGCGTAGCCTTCACGCTCTACCTGGACGAGAACAACAATAATTTCCCCGCGCCCGGCTCCAAGACGCTCATGGGGCCGCTGCCGGAGGATTGGATTTACTGGCAGGTCGCCCGCGACCCCAAACAGAGCGTCATCGCCCCGTATGTCGCCAGCGGCTACTTTGCGACCAACCTGTTTCGCTGCCCGTCGGATGGCGCGGCGCGGGAATTGGAACGCGGCAACCGGAGCACCGATCCGTATATTTACAGCTACTCGATGACCAGCTACCTCGTGACCAACGATGTCAACGTGGGCACGAGCCTGGCGCTGGATTCCGCCCGGAATTATCTGCCGTTCAACGCCGCCTCCGTCCGCAATCCCTCCGGTAAAATCCTGCTGGCCGAGGAAGATCGCGACGCCCCGCCGGACGGCCTCAATGATGGTCGCTGGGTACCGATCCTCAATCCGTTGACCACCCGGCACAATGGCAAGGGCAACGTGACCTTCATTGATGGCCATGTTGAAACCGTCCTGCAAAAGTTCGCCCTCAACCCCACCAACTCGCTGCCGGAGCTGTAAGCGGAACGACTTTTCAACCACGAATGGACACGAATGGACACGAATAAAGTCAGGCTGATGGGTGCTTTCACGGCTGGTTGGAGACATTCACTGAAAGGGGACACGCGCGGGAATGGGAAAAGTAGCCAGGCGGTTCGTTGGATTCGTGTCCATTCGTGGTTTTCCCGTCCAAAATGGCTCCTCAGGCTGAAAACATCTCTCCGCACCCTGATTTTATCTCTCCGCTGGCGAATTTTGACCATCCGCACTCTGCCATCACGCCTGCGCAGGCTGATTTCATGGAGCGCACCCTGATTCACGGATTTTCACAGTCCGCCAGGATCACGGCGCAGATTGATTTTCCGACCTGTGCAGACGAAATCATCGTTTCGGATGGAAAACACGATGCTAAAATCAGCCTGCGACGAGATAAAATCAGGTTGCGCCGTCGGAAAAACAGAGTGCGCTAGAGCCTGTCATGGACTTGGCGTGAGAATTGTCTGTACATTGTAAATACGATCCGGCAATAAGCTCGGGATGACGATCCGAACGACGAGTTATCCGAGTGATGTGAGCGATGA
>JBKJSC010000217.1:0-3417 GCA_046593035.1 Limisphaerales bacterium
CTCCGGTTGGATTTGTGGTTTGCCACGCATGTTTCTCTGACTATCTCCATTTACCGACATTCAAATATTTATCGGGTTTTTCAGCAAACTGTTAGGCCACATGATCATAAATTAGCGGTGCAAGATGTCCTTGGTCTTCCTGTTGGATTCCTCGATTCGTGAACTGTCTTCCGGATAAAACATCCCGTTCGTGTAGGTGAACGAATCCAAAATCACATAATTGGTGGTTGTCATGGATGCGGTCCTTATCTGATTGGAAGAATCCCATACAAAAGCGAGCACATAAGGTGCGCTCGCCGCTGAATTCACGAAGGTATATCCGCCAAATTGGCTGTATCGCCCCAAATATGTTCCCTGGTGATAAAAGTTGTGCGCGATAGAGTTCGTAACTCCGTCTTTGACACTTGTGATGCGAAGTAGATTGGTCTGGCCGCTTCGAGTGAACTCCTCATACGTGACCAAATTGCCGCGCGAGACTTTGGCATCCGTCCTCGTGACGACTCGAATCTCGTTCGTGTTCGCAGCAAAAACCGATAGACAACACAGAAGACAGGCGATGATAGCTTTCATAAACGTGTGCAGTGGCTTAACCATTGCCAGCGTTTTTGTAGAGCCAGACCTGCTTCGGGCCGCCTTCGGGCCATTGTTTGAGCAGGCCGGTTTCTTTCGAGACATCGCTGCGGTCGGGGCCGCGCCATTGGGGCCAATCCAGCGCGGTGGCGCACGGCGGCGCGAGCAGCGAAGCAGACAAAGCGCCGAGGATGAGGAAACGAGCGGTGAGGTGATTCATAAGTTGTCCAACAATCCGGTTCGGTGTTTGTTTCGGTTATGTCACGACTGAAAGCAATAACCAATCAAGTGCGGAGGGGTTCTGGGGCGCATCTCAGTTTCTTGCAAACGAACGATTCGCCGTCCTCGCGTTCCCGGCGGGACACCAGAGAATAGCCCAGCGCTTCAGCGCTGGGAGGACGGGCGTAGGGAGCTGAGTCCCGGAGGGACGGCAGAGAGGAGCGGTCTGCCGTCCCTGCGGGACTCGCCAGCAAGAAGCCGACCTGAACCCAGCACTGAAGTGCTGGGCTATTTTCAGTCTTCCCGTCGGGGCTTTTCCTCCGTTGGCGGTCGTCGGTGACCACCTCAAACGAAAACGGCTCCCACCGGTTGCAAGAAACTGAGATGCGCCCTGTGTCGGGCATGGCCGGTGGCGTTCGTCTGATGGAAGCGCATCGAGCTTTGCAAATCATCACCGGTCGCATATTCTCCGCACCAATTATGGCCGCCGAAACCATTGTCACCATCCGCCAGCTTTCGAAAGTGTACCAGCAGGGCGAGATCGATGTCATCGCGCTGAACAATATTTCCCTGGACATCCAGGCGGGCGAGTTTCTCACGCTCATGGGGCCGTCGGGTTCGGGCAAATCCACGTTGCTGCACATCGTCGCGGGCATTGACCGTCCGACGAGCGGCGAATGTCTCGTGCAAGGCATCGACGTGACGCAGTTGAACGAATCGGAACTGGCTGACTGGCGCAACCAGAACGTCGGCTTCGTCTTTCAGACCTTCAACTTGATTCCCGTGCTGACGGCGTTCGAGAACGTGGAGTTGCCGCTGTTGTTGACGCGCCTCAACGGGCGGGAGCGCCGCCGGCAAGTGAACACCGCCCTGGAACTGGTCGGCCTGGAGGATCGCGGGCATCACCTACCAAAACAGCTTTCCGGTGGCCAGGAGCAGCGCGTCGCCATCGCCCGCGCGCTGGTGACCGATCCAAGCATCGTGGTCGCCGACGAGCCGACGGGCAATCTCGATTCGCATTCCGCGCAGGAGGTGTTGCAAATTTTGCAATCGTTGAGCCGCACCGTGGGCAAGACCGTCATCATGGTCACGCACGATCCCAAGGCGGCGGCGTTCGGCTCGCGCTCGATTCACCTGGAAAAAGGGGAGCTGACGAATTAACGCCTGCCGAAGCGAATGACCATTGCCACGTTCATCGCCAAAAACGCCCTGCGCAACAAGCGCCGCGCCACGCTTTCTATTTTGAGCGTCTCGGCCAGCTTGTTTCTGTTTGTCACGCTGCTGGTGGCGCTGCGGGAACTGACGCAGCCGCCGGAAGACCTCGGCGCGTCACTGCGCATCGCGGTGCGCAGCAAGATTTCCCTCGCCAACGTCCTGCCGGCGCGGCAACGGTCCGTGCTGGAAAAAATTCCCGGCGTGGTAGCCGTGACGCCCTTCACTTTTTTTGGCGGCAAATATCGCGACGAGGAGATGACCACGTTCGCCCAGTTTGCGATGGATCCCGCGCAGCTCACGAATATTTTTGGCGAGGCCAAAATGCCATTGAAACAATTGGAAAGCTGGATCAAAGACCGGAAGACTTGCGTGGTCGGCAAAATCACCGCCGACCGGTACAAACTGAGCGTGGGCGACAAGATGCTGTTCACCGGCACGTTCTGGCCGTGCGATCTGGAGTTGAAGGTCGCCGGAATTTTCCAAGGCACCCTGGATGACCGAAGTGTTTTCTTTCATCAAAAACGGCTCGACGAGGCTCTTGGTCTGGACGCCGGACTGGTCGGCACCTGGTGGGTGCGCGCGCGCTCGGCGGAGGAAGTCCCGGCGGTGATCACCCAGATCAACCTGGCCTTTGCCAATACGTCCGCCGAGGTTCGCGCGGAAACCGAGCGCGCCTTTCAGCTTAGTTTTATTTCCATGATGGGAGACGTCAAACTGCTGATCGGCTCCATCTGTTCGGTGGTGGTGTTCACGTTGCTGCTGGTCTCGGCGAGCACAATGAGCATGGCCGTCCGCGAGCGTTTCCGGGAGCTGGCGGTGTTGAAGGCACTGGGTTTTCGGCGGCGGGAACTCTTCGCGTTCATCCTCGCGGAAAGCTTCGGGCTGGCGATGGTGGGCGCGTTGATCGGGGTGGGCGGAGCCTGGCTGCTGTTCAGCAACATCGATATCGCGGCGTTGTCCAACGGCATTCTCATCACGTTTGAAGTCAGCCCGCGCATCGTGGGCCTGGCCTCATTAGTGGCGGCGGTGCTCGGCATCGTGGCGAGCATCGCACCGGCGATTTCGGTCGCCAAAATGAGCGTGGTCAACGGGCTGAAGACGCTGGATTAGGGTGAACCTCGGAATGGCCCGCGGATGACGCGGATAAACGCGGATAAACGCGGATAAAGCTGGAGCGCCGAGCATTGCTCGGCCAGTGGGGCAACCGTGAAATCCAAGCGGAGCAATGCTCGGCGCTCCAAACTTTATCATAATCGAAATGCGTGAGTCGAAGCTCTTTCAAAACCCTGCGCTGCCCCTTCCTCTCCCCGCGAGGAACGAGTGGGGAGAGGATTGAGGAGAGGAGGCGCGTTCTCGTTGGGAATTCCCCTCTCCTCAATCCTCTCCCCACTCGTTCCTCGCGGGGAGAGGAAG
>JBKJSC010000027.1:0-2799 GCA_046593035.1 Limisphaerales bacterium
TCGTAACCGTAGAGGCTCATCGCCCACTGGTTGTTGATCAATTGATCCTGCGAGATCAGCGCGTGCCCCCAGGTGTACACCCGCTGCAACACCGGTATGCTCATGTAGGCCGCCGTCCGCTCCTCGATCACCTGGGGATAGCCCGTCGGGTTCCGGTCATCCACGATGTAATACGTCGAGCCGCCGCTGATCGTCTTCTTCACCCGGTTCCCGTCCCCGTCATACACCAGCGTGATCGCGTAGCCGTGGCCGACCAGCCGGTTCTCGAAATCATACGTGTCCGCCATTCCGCCTGAACCAACCGTGTTCCCGTTGCTGTCGTATGAATCGGTCGTCAGCCAGTCGTTGGCTGTGTAACTGTGCGAGGCCGCCGGCACCGCCGAGATCGTGGAACTCCGGGACAACCGGTTGCCCACGCCATCAAACGTGTAGCCAATCGTGCCCGTGGAACCGGCCGGATCGCTGCCCACCGTCTCGCCGGTCAACCGGTACAATGGATCGTACGCGTAATTCACCGCGCGCGCGTTTAGCTCCGTCACCGCCGTGCGATTGCCCGCCGCGCCCACAGTGTAGGCGTAGCTCGCCACATTCGTCCCCCGGCTCGCCACCTGGCTCGTCAATCGGTTCAGCGCATCATACGCGAACGCATTGGCCACCCCGTTGGGATACGTGTAGCCCGCCAGATTGCCAACGCCATCGTAGCTGTACGTCGTCTGCCCCACGTTCGGCCCGCTCACGCCGGCCAGCCGGTTCAAGGCATCCCACTGATAGTAAACCAGCGTCCCGTTCGCCGTGGACGACTTCGTCGCCACCACATTCCCGGCCACGTCATTCGTGTAGTTGAGCGTGACAGTGAAGGCGCTGTTCACCTTCGTCTTGCTCACCAGCCAGTCGCGGTTGGCATCATACCCGTAGGTCGTCGTGCCGCTGACATCGCTCATCGTCGCCCGCTGTCCGCTCACCGTGTAAGTGAACGTGATGATCGAGTTCGTCCCGAAACTTGCGCCCGGCACCTTCTGCAACAACCGCCCCATCACGTCGGAACAAGAAAGGGCGAGCAGCAGGGCGAAGAGATGGAATGAATTACGGCTCACGTCAGGCGCAGTTTAAATAACTTTTGCTGTACTGGCGAAAAGAACATAAACAAAAGAAAATGAACTACGCTGGTCACAGCCATTGACAGTCATCGGCCCGCCGATCCCCGCAATTCGTCACGTGCTAAATCGCCCGGGATACTCGACTCTCAGCTTGCACGTCATCCCTTGATGATTGGTTTCCTTCGAATCACTTGTCAATAATAAGAACTGTAGAGCATTAAGCGTGAGCAGACGCTTGAGCGAAACATGGTTATCCGGCAGGCGGGTGAGTAGTTTGAGGTGTGGCCAAAAACTAAACACCAACCCTCAACCCACCGGAGAACCATTATGAAGATCATGGTCGGAATTGACCTGCACAGCAACAACGCCCTTTGCGGGCTCATGGACGAAAGCGGGCGGCGCCTGGTCCACCAGAAACTGCCCTGCGACTTGGCGGCGATACTGCAACTGCTCGCGCCCTATAAAGAGCGCATCGCCACGCTCGCCGTGGAGTCCACCTTCAACTGGTATTGGTTGGTGGACGGCCTGCAGGATCACGGCTATCGCGTCGTCCTGGCCAACCCCGCCGGGATGCAGCCCTACAGTGGCAAGAAGCACACGGACGACGTTTCCGACGCTTACTTTCTGGCCGAGCTGCTGCGCTTGAACCTGCTGCCCACCGGCCATATTTACGACCGCAAGACCCGGCCCGTGCGGGATCTGCTGCGGCGCCGACTGCTGTTGGTGCGCCAGCGCACCACGCTGATCTTGAGCTTCAAGAGCCTGCACGAACGCACCTTGGGCCAGCGGGTGCCGCTGGCCCGCGTCAAAGCGATGAAGCCCGCGGAAGCCCAGGCCCGCTTCACCGACCCGGCCGATCAACTCCTGAGCGGCCAGCAGATCACCCTCATCGGTCAGCTCACCGCCGCGATCCAGAAGTTGGAGCAGCACATTCTGAGTGTGGCCGGCCAGTGGCCCGCCTACCAACGCGTGCAAGAGTTGCCCGGCATCGGGAAGATCCTGGGCCTGACCATCGCCCTGGAAACCGGCGATCCGAAACGGTTCGCCGATGCGGGCCATTTCGCCAGTTACTGCCGTTGCGTGAAAAGCCTGCGGCAGAGCAACGGCAAAAAGAAGGGCGAGAACAACCGCAAATGCGGCAACAAATATCTGGCCTGGGCATTCGTGGAAGGCGCGCACTTCGCCTGCCGTTATGATGATCAATGCCGCCGCTTCTATGACCGCAAGAAACAACAAACCAATCCGATCATTGCCACCAAGGCGCTGGCCTGCAAGCTGGCCAAAGCGGCCTGGCATGTGATGGCCGACGACGTGCCCTACGACGCGACACGTGTCTTCGGGCCCGCCAGGAAAAGCGATTTCGGGGAGACCGGTCGTGAACCAGCGAAGGGGTCTGGACACCCGAGCCAGGAGAACTGAATGGGCACGGCAGGTCTCCCCCTGCCTCCAAGCCCGCCGTGGCGGGAATGGCCCCAGGCGAAAGAACTTTATGGTGATTCGACCCAGCCGAGAGTCTGCGACAGGTTGGACGCGTCCCGACACGAGTGTCGGGGCGCGAGCCACACGTCAACTCCTACTGAATGAACCCGGCTGGGCACTGAATGTTTTCTGGCTCCCGGAACACCGGGAGGAGGGCGGGCGCCGGGCGCGGACGAAAGTCTGGGCCGGGCAGTCCGATCCGTCACCCGGATCGGACGGGACC